>JAKDLC010000025.1 GCA_030453055.1 Nitrosospira sp. | reverse complement strand
GGGTTATCAATTGCAAGTGGTAGAGCGTTTGCTGACCAACTTCCATTTGCCGCGCTCGACCTTGCTAATGCTGGTGTCCGCGTTCGGCGGCGTGGAAGATATCCGCCGTGCTTATCAACACGCAATCGATGAACGCTATCGCTTTTTCAGCTACGGCGACGCCATGCTGATCGAAAGGCGGCCAGCATGAAATTTCAACTGCATCGCCATGATGGCCTGGCGCGTCGCGCCACCTTAATGCTGACGCACGGCATGGTGGAAACGCCCGCTTTCATGCCGGTGGGCACGTATGGCGCGGTAAAAACCATGTCCCCCGCGGAGTTGCGCGACGTTAACGCGCATATCGTGCTTGGCAACACTTTCCACTTGTGGCTGCGCCCCGGCCTCGAGGTGATCGAGGCCCACGGTGGATTGCACGGCTTCATGGGTTGGAATGGGCCCATACTGACGGATTCCGGCGGTTTTCAGGTGTTCAGTTTGGGCGTTCTGAGCAAGATCGCGGAGGAGGGAGTCAAGTTTCGATCGCCGGTGAATGGCGATGCGTGTTTTCTTACACCGGAAAAATCGATGCATATTCAGCGCATACTCAATTCCGACATTGCGATGATATTCGACGAGTGCACGCCTTATCCTGCCGATGAGCGGGCCACCAGTAACTCGATGGAACTAAGCATGCGCTGGGCAGAACGGTCAAAACGCGCCCATGATAAGGATGGTGGCAATCGCAACGCACTGTTTGGCATCGTCCAGGGCGGAATGTACGAAAATCTCCGCGACCGGTCGCTCTCAGAACTGCGGAATATCGGCTTCGACGGTTATGCCATCGGCGGGCTGTCGGTGGGTGAACCCAAAGGCGACATGCGGCGTATTCTCAAGCATGTTACGCCGCAATTACCCGCCGACAGGCCGCGCTACCTCATGGGGGTGGGTACACCGGCGGATATCGTCAATGCCGTGGCGCAAGGCGTGGACATGTTCGACTGTGTGCTTCCCACGCGCAATGCGCGCAATGGCTGGCTGTTTACCCGCGACGGGGTGATCAAGCTGCGCAACAGTCAATACCGTCTGGATACAGCGCCGCCGGACGAGCAGTGCGGCTGCTATACCTGCCGTCATTTTACCCGTGCTTATCTGCACCATTTGCAGCGAATCAACGAAATCCTCGGTGCACGTCTCAACACGCTGCATAATCTGTATTACTACCAGCAATTGATGAGCGAAATCCGCGCTGCTATCGAGAGCGGCAAGTTCGGCGAGTATGCGCAAGAATTTCAAGCCTGCGTCGCATCATGCTAAAATGCACCCCTTTTGCCGGAGACATGCCATGTTGATTAGTGAAGCCTTTGCGCAGGCCGCCGCTCCTCCGCCAGGTGCGGATTTTTTGAGTCTGTTGCCGCTGATCGGTATATTCGCCGTGTTTTATTTTCTGCTGATTCGTCCTCAGTCCAAGCGCGCCAAAGAGCAGAAACTGATGATAGAGGCGTTGCAAAAAGGGGACGAGGTGGCGACCACAGGCGGCGAGTTAGGGCGCGTGGTGAAGGTTAGCGGCAATTATGTAATCGTGCAGATTGCCGAGAATGTGCAGGTCATCATGCAAAAGACTTCCATTCAGACGCTGTTGCCCAAGGGAACGTTGAACAGCATCGAGAAGGAATAATTCTCCGTAAAGGCAAGTCGCGAAGGATGCAATGTCGTCCTCCTGCCCCTTTTTCCTTCGTATTCATCCCAAAACCATGAACCGCTACCCCCTCTGGAAATACGTGATTATCGCGGTTTCGATACTGCTCGGGCTGCTCTATACCCTGCCCAACTTTTATGGTGAATCGCCGGCAGTGCAGATCTCGCCATTACGCACTGCCGCCAAGGCCGATACCGCGCTGCTGCAGCGGGTAGAGGAAGCGTTGAAGAAGGCCAATCTGATCCCGAATGGAATGTTTCTCGATGCTGGCGGCGTCAAAGTGCGCTTTGCCGATACCGATACGCAGATCAAGGCCAAGGATATGCTTCAGTCGGTACTCGGCAACGGCTATATGGTAGCGCTGAATCTTCTCCCCAATTCTCCCCAGTGGTTGACCAGCATCGGCGCCTTGCCCATGTATCTCGGGCTCGATCTGCGCGGCGGGGTACACTTCATGTTGCAGGTGGACATGCATGGTGCGCTCTCCAAAGCGCTTGACCGCTTAAGCGCCGATATACGCAGCAGCTTGCGCGAACAGAAAATTCCGTATATCGGACTCGATAAGGATAGTACCAAAATCACCGTCAAATTTCGCGATCCCGAATCGCGTGCCAGGGCCGAGGCCGAAATCAACAAGACCTACGCCGATTTAAGCTTGCGCGAGCAGAATGTGAGAGACGAGTTCTATCTCACCGCCATGCTCAAGCCGGAAGCGCAGAAACGCATACAGGATTCCGCAGTGCAGCAGAACATCACCACGCTGCGCAACCGTGTCAACGAATTGGGTGTGGCTGAACCCATTATTCAACAGGCGGGCGCTGATCGGGTCGTAGTGCAGTTGCCCGGTGTGCAAGACACCGCCAAAGCCAAGGACATTTTGGGACGTACCGCCACACTGGAAGTGCGTATGGTGGATGATGAGCGCGACCTGGCCGCGGCATTGCGCGGGCAGGTTCCGTTCGGAACCGAGCTCTACACCGAACGCGGCGGCGGGCCGGTACTGGTGAAAAAGCAGGTGGTATTGACGGGTGATCGCATCAATGACGCGCAGGCCGGCTTCGATGCCAACAATCAGCCGGCGGTGCATCTTAACCTCGACAATAGTGGCGCGCGAATTTTCAGACAATTGACACGCGATAATGTCGGCAAGCGCATGGCGATCTTGTTGATCGAGAAGAATCAGGCGGAAGTCATTACAGCGCCGGTGATCCGTGAGGAAATCGGTGGCGGAAGGGTACAGATCAGCGGGCGCATGACCACTGAGGAAGCCAGGGACGTAGCGCTGCTATTGCGCGCCGGCGCACTGGCCGCGCCCATGGACATCATCGAGGAGCGCACGGTAGGCCCCAGTCTTGGCGCCGACAATATTTCACGCGGATTCAATTCAACGCTATTCGGTTTTGCCGCAATCGCCGTTTTCATGACGATTTATTATCAGGTATTTGGTTTCATTTCGGTCATGGCGCTGGGGGTAAACCTGCTGTTGCTGGTAGGTCTCCTCTCGATTCTACAGGCTACGCTGACGCTTCCGGGCATGGCCGCAATTGCGCTCACCCTGGGAATGGCGATCGATGCGAACGTGCTGATCAATGAACGCGTGCGCGACGAGCTGCGCAACGGCATATCACCGCAAGCGGCGATCAACGCGGGCTACGAGCGAGCGTTTGGGACCATACTCGATTCAAACATTACTACGTTGATCGCCGGCATCGCGTTATTTGCGTTTGGTTCCGGCCCGGTGAAGGGATTCGCCGTGGTGCTGTGTCTGGGCATATTGACTTCAATGTTCAGTGCGGTAATGGTTTCGCGGGGCATGGTTAATCTGATATATGGCAATCGCCGCAAGCTGGAACGGGTCTCCGTTGGCCAGGTATGGAAGCCGGTGAGTGACAGGCGTTGATATTGGATGAATAGTGCGGGAACGACCTGTTCCACCGGGAATACAGGAATAGGCACAAGGATAAGAACGAGCAGGAAATAAGCAGGAGATAACAGCCGGCATGGAATTCTTCAGAATCAAGCGCGACATCCCCTTCATGAGCTGGGGGAAATATACCACCACCATTTCATTGCTGACTTTTGTCGTGGCGGTATTTTTTCTCTTTACCAAAGGGCTGAATCTGGGTGTGGATTTTACCGGCGGCACGGTGATGGAAGTCGGCTATACGCAGCCGGCCGATCTCGCAAGAATACGGGAGATACTCATTAAACTTGGCATGCCTGATGCAAGCGTGCAGAATTTCGGAACCTCCCGGGATGTAATGATACGCCTGCCGGCCAAGTCCGATATATCCAGCGCCAGACTGTCCGAGACCGTGATAACTGCGCTACGTCAGGATGACAGAACCGCGGAGATGCGCCGGGTAGAGTTTGTCGGCCCGCAAGTGGGCAAAGAACTCGTGGAAAACGGCGCGCTGGCGTTGCTCGTCGTTTCGCTCGGCATCGTTGCTTATCTTGCCGCGCGCTTCGAGTGGAAATTCGGCGTCGCCGGAATTATTGCGAACCTGCATGACGTGGTGATCATTCTCGGCTTCTTCGCATTCTTCCAGTGGGAATTTTCCCTCACCGTGCTGGCTGCGATATTGGCGATTCTGGGCTATTCGGTAAATGAATCGGTGGTGATATTCGACCGGATACGGGAAAACTTCCGCAAAATGCGCAAGGCTTCGGTGCCGCAGGTCATAGACAATGCGATTACCCGCACCATGTCGCGCACCATCATCACTCATGGCTGCACGCAGATGGTCGTGGTCTCCATGCTGTTTTTTGGCGGCGAGGCGCTCCACTATTTCGCAATGGCGCTCACGATCGGCATCCTGTTTGGCATTTATTCGTCCGTGCTGGTGGCAAGCCCCCTTCTCATGTTGCTGGGCGTATCGCGCGAGGATATCGTCAAACCGGAAAAGAAGAAGGAAGAGGCGGAAGCAACGCCTTAACTTAAATTCATCCTTGATCTTTCCGCATTACTTTTCGCTTCGTCTCAATTTCGATTAGCTTATTCAAGGCTCGTTTTGGAACTTCTCGCTACCTTTATCGACATCATTCTGCATCTGGATCGGCACCTCATCTGGCTGGTTCAAAATTATGGCACCTGGATTTATCTCATTCTATTCCTGATCATCTTCTGCGAGACCGGGCTGGTCATAACGCCGTTCCTGCCGGGGGATTCGCTGTTATTCGTGGCCGGGGCGATTGCCGCCACCGGCGTCATGGACGTTCAGTGGTTGGCTGCACTGCTAATGCTTGCCGCATTTTCCGGCGACAACACCAACTATTGGATTGGCCGCTACTTTGGTCCCCGAATATTCACCCGGCTGGACTCGCGTTTATTAAATCGCGCCTACCTGGAAAAAACGCGCGGATTCTATGAAAGGCATGGTGGCAAGACCGTTATTTTCGCGCGCTTTTTACCCATCGTGCGTACCTTTGCGCCTTTCGTCGCCGGTATCGGGCGCATGGTTTATCCACGCTTTATGGCGTACAGTGCGTTCGGCAGCGTTTTCTGGATCAGTTTCTTTGTGTTCGGCGGCTTTTTTTTCGGCAATGTGCCAGTGGTAAAAAACAATCTTACCTTATTCATTTTCGGGATAATCGCAATCTCATTTCTGCCCGGCGTGAGTCATTTTATACGCCGCCGGATCGGAAACCGCGCGGAGAACAAACCTGAAAAACAAACGTGAAAACAATCGCGGATAGCATACACGTAACACGCAGTTCCCAGCAGCCGATTTTTTTCAAGTCCGACAGGCTGCTAGTGTAGTGAGTCAGAGATATCGCTACTTAAAAATGACTGGATTGGCGCCATACTGCGTTGCTCGTCGTTGCATATGAATAACTATGCGCCTCCTCGCGCCTTGTCTGACGCCAATCCAGTCATTTTTAACATTCCTTCCCGGTTTGTTCGTTTGAATCGGCTATGTAACGATATCTCTGACTCACTACACTAGCCCAACTATAAATAAAGGGGCAGAAAATCTGGTATCGTATCAAGAATAGTTCTATCGCTACTCTACACAGCGCTTGATATAACCAAATTTCTCACCGGAATCTGAATGTTTAAAGAAAAGAGCATCCCTCACCACGGTCGTTCATCATAGCGTGACACCAACCGCCATCCAACTGATAGGCGCAGTGCTGTTTGCCGTTGCTATTCTGCACACCTTTTCCACTAAGTTTTTTGAACACTTGGCACATACCCGGCCAGCCCACGCCGGGATATGGCGTTTGCTGGGCAAAGTCGAAGTGGTATTCGGTTTCTGGGCGATGGTTCTAATCGTAATGATGGCTGCGACCGATGGCGCAACTGTGGCAATGCAATACCTCCAGTCACGCAACTTCACCGAACCGATGTTTATATTCGCCATCATGGTAATCGCTGGTACCCGCCCGATTCTGCAAACCGCAATGGCTGGAGTACGTTTGATAGCGCGAACCATTCCGTTGCCGGGAAGCATGGGGTTCTATTTCACGGTCTTGGCGCTGGTGCCGCTGTTGGGGTCATTCATCACCGAGCCTGCAGCCATAACGCTTGCCGCCCTGATCCTGGCCGATCGTGTCTTTGCGCGGGGCGTTTCATCGCGTTTGAAGTACGCGACGCTGGGCGTGCTGTTCGTGAACATTTCCATTGGAGGCACACTCACGCCGTTTGCTGCCCTCCCCGTGCTAATGGTCGCCGGAAAATGGAACTGGGATATTGCATTCATGATGTTGACGTTTGGCTGGAAGGCTGCCATTGCGGTCGGCGTGAATGCCTTGGGGGCGACATTCCTGTTCCGTAAAGAGTTGGGACAGCTGTTGCCGGTAGACAACGGTGCTCACCGCGGCCCGGTGCCTCCCGCCCTGATATTGATTCATCTGGTATTTCTCGCGGGTGTTGTGGTCTTTGCTCATCATGCCGTGATGTTCATGGGTTTGTTCCTGTGCTTTCTCGGTGTGACCGAAGCCTATTCGCGACATCAAGACCCGCTGATCCTGCGCGAGGGGCTATTGGTTGCTTTCTTTCTGGCGGGGCTGGTGGTCTTGGGTGGACAGCAGCAGTGGTGGTTGCAGCCTGCGCTAATGAGCATGAGTAGCGACACGGTTTTTTTCGGTGCAGCCATTCTGACAGCTTTCACCGACAATGCGATACTGACTTATCTCGGCTCACTGGTGGAAGGGCTATCAGACGACTTCAAGTACGCCTTGGTCGCCGGAGCAGTCACGGGCGGCGGCCTGACCATCATTGCCAACGCGCCCAATCCGGCAGGCATCGCCATCTTGCGCGGATACTTCGACGATGAAGCGGTACATCCGATGGGGCTGCTGTTGGCCGCCTTGCCGCCAACCATCATTGTCGCGTTGGCGTTTAGATACTTATGAGCAGGGTACGGCAGGTACTGCATTTTGCGGACTCGGTGCCTTTCCCATTTTTTCGACGACCTCAAACGCCCGCTATCGTGGAAGCCACACTTGTTGGATTTCTACACTCCCACCAGCTGTAAAAAATCTGAAGCTTGTTGTTCACAGTATGCTCTGCCTGTAGGACAGTCCAGTCAGAATTTCAGCGTCTGGATTCCCGCTTTCGCGGGAATGACGAAGTAGTTGCAGGTCGGTTCGCGCAGCGTAACCCGACGAATGTCTGGAGCGTAGACCGGGTTGGCTCCGCGTAAGCCGACGAATGTCAATCTCTAAAATCGCCTTTTTTTACGAATTTTTTACAGTCGACGGTTACTTCTTTACACCGTTTTTATGCGATTACTTCTAGCATTGGATTCACGCTCTTTTGAGTTTGTCAACAGGAGAATCGCAATGAAACACATTACTATTGTAGTCAGCGCATCGGAAATGGCGGCAGTGCGTATAGCGGTTTTTACCGCGGGCGCGAATAAGCTGGTGATTGCCCCGGTGTCACATCGGACATGTATCGGCGAACTGGGCGACTGGTACTGCGGGACCCCAACTGCCCGGCGCGAAGATCATATGCGGCTGCGGGTGACGTCGGATGACAACCGGTCGGACGACATTATTTCCGCCATTCTCTCGACCGCGCATGCGGCGAAGATCGAAAATATCACTCCGGTTTTCCGATCCGTCGGTACCGCGTGAGAAGGTTGACATTTCATATCCTCGGAGATGCTTCACTATGAATAGCCCGTGTTTTAAACCGCCTGACCAACAAGCATATGATTCCTCACCACACTTAAACGAGGCAGGGCGCGACGGATTCCACCTGCACCATTGCCCGATATGCGGAAAATTGCACCGGGTCAATTCCGTACGCCACAACATGGCCTATGGAAGACCGATCACCTGTAGTTTCCTGTGCGAAACGCAGAGAAGGAAAAAATGGAAATGGCATGGCAACAGTGTAGTGGGTCGGATTAGCACAGCGTAATCCGACGTATCCCCCATTTCCCAAGCTCACGGTTGGGATGGCTGTTGGTAACAAAAAGAAGTGTCCGGTTTGGTAGCAAATAAACTGTCCGCTTCTAACGCGTCAATTTTCAATCATGAAATCATGACGAGCCAAAATAGCACGCTACAGCCACCTTCTGCACATCCGCCTCTGGCGCTCCTCAGCCTGGGGGCCCTTGGCGTGGTTTACGGAGATCTCGGCGCCAGTCCGCTGTACACCTTAAAGACGGTTTTCGACCCGGCCCACGGGCTCGCGCCCAGCGATACAAATGTTATCGGGATCATCTCCCTCATTTTTTGGGCGCTCATGATAGTTGTAACGCTCAAGTACATTACTCTGATATTGCGTGCAGACAATCACGGAGAGGGGGGGATCATGGCATTGTTGTCGCTCGCCAGTTCATCCGTTTCGACCCGACCCCGATTGCGCAATACACTCTTTCTTATCGGTGGATTTGGAGCCGCGCTGTTCTATGGCGATGGCGTCATCACACCGGCGATCTCCGTGTTGAGCGCGGTGGAAGGATTGGAAGTCGCGACGCCATTGCTCAAGCCCTACGTTCTGCCAATTACGCTGATAGTGCTGATCGCCCTTTTCCTGTTGCAACAGCGAGGTACCGGAGGAATCGGCGCATTCTTCGGTCCTATCATGGCGCTATGGTTCGCTACCATCGGGCTTATTGGGCTGGTCAACATTTGGGCCGCTCCCCAGATCTTGGCAGCCTTAAACCCTATCCATGCGGTCGCCTTCGGCATGGACAATGGCTGGCTTGCGTTTATCGCCTTGGGAGCGGTAGTCCTGGCACTAACCGGCGGAGAGGCGCTCTATGCCGATATAGGGCATTTTGGGGCCAAACCGATCCGCTTGGCGTGGTATACCTTCGTGCTGCCCACGCTCGCCCTGAACTATCTCGGGCAGGGAGCGCTACTGCTTTCCAATCCCTCCGCGATTTCAAACCCCTTTTATCTATTGTTCCCGACCTGGGCGCTTTATCCTGCGGTGGGATTTGCGACGGCGGCTACTGTAATCGCGTCGCAATCTGTTATTTCCGGTGTTTTCTCCATGACGAAGCAGGCCATCCAGCTCGGGTTTTTACCGCGCATGCAAATCAAATATACTTCCGATAAGAGGATCGGCCAGATCTATGTTCCATTCGTCAACTGGACCCTGCTCGCGATCGTGGTGATGGCGGTACTGGGATTCGGCTCTTCTACCAATCTCGCGGCCGCCTTTGGGTTTGCCGTAACCGGCACGATGGTGATTGAAACACTCCTCACCTTTTTTGTATTGCGCTTCACATGGAAATATCCGTTGCTCCTCGCACTGCTCCCAACAGTGTTTTTTCTAACGATCGATTCAGCTTTCTTTGCTTCAACAACGTTGAAGCTTGCCCAGGGGGCCTGGTTCCCGCTGGCGATCGGCATGATCGTCTTCTTTGTCATGAATACATGGAATCAAGGGCGTCAGCTTCTGATCAACCACTTGCGCTCGGCGGCCATACCACTTCGCCCTTTTTTGGAGTCCCTCTTCAGCAACCCTCCCACCCGCGTGGCCGGCACATCAGTATTTCTAACGGCTGACCCCACCGGCGTGCCTCATGCCTTGCTGCATAATCTGTCTCACAACCAGATCTTGCATGAGAGGATTGTATTTTTGACAGTAGAATATCTCGAGATTCCTTTTGTCCCGGCGGATAATCAGCTATCGGTGACGCCGTTGATCGAGAACTGCTACCAGATCACGGTCAGATACGGCTTCATGGATCAGCCCAATCTTCCCTATGCCCTCGAACTATGCAAAGCCAATGGGCTCGAGTTCGAGCCTCTTCGCACGTCGTATTTCTTGAGTCGTGAGATTGTGGTGCCAAGCCCTGGTACCGGTATGACCTTATGGCGGGACAGACTGTTCGCGGCAATGGCCCGCAACGCCAGCAATGCTGCCGAATACTTCAAGCTGCCCGCCAACAGGGTTCTCGAACTGGGTGCACGAGTCGAAATTTGACAGGCTGCCAGATCCTTTAGTTCGCTGCCCCCATCTCCAGCGCCCGGCGCCGCGACAATTCCATTTCTTCTTGCATTCGGTCTTCCGAATGCTCCGGCTCCAGCCATCCCTGCAAATTGGCAAGCGCGATGTCAGCCAGGGTTTGTATCCAGTCCTCGCGTTCATTGAGGCAGGGAATGTAATGAAACTCGTGACCGCCAGCCTGGATGAAAATGGCTTTGGCTTCCATGGCGATTTCTTCCAGAGTTTCGAGGCAATCGGAAACGAAACCGGGACAGACGACATCCACACGCCGGATGGCTTGTTTGCCGAGTTGTTCCAGCGTAACCGCGGTATATGGGGTTAACCATTCCGCCCGGCCGAACCGGGACTGGAAACAAATCTGGTATTCGTCTGCATCCAATTCCAGCCTTTCCGCCAGCAGCCGCCCGGTTTTCCGGCATTCGCAGTGATAGGGATCGCCTTTGTCCAGGGTGAAGCGCGGCACGCCGTGAAAACTCATCACCAGCTTGTCGGGTTTGCCGGTTCTCATCCAGTAATCGCGCACGTTTTGCGCCAGCGCGGCGATGTAGCCCGGATGATCGTGATAATGCTTTACCGTGCGTATGGCGGGGGTGTTACGCATTTTTTGTAGTTGTGCGAAAATCTCATCGAACGCCGAGGCGGTGCTGCTGGCGGCATATTGCGGGTAGAGCGGCAACACCAGAATGCGTTCACAGCCAAGCTGCTTCATCCGTCCCAGTACTTCGGCGATGGAAGGATTGCCAATACTCATGGCATATTCCACCATCGGTGCGGGTGTAACGTGGTTTTCCAGGATATCCCGCAACAGCCGGGTTTGGCGCTCGGTGTGGATTTTCAACGGGGAACCTTCCGGCATCCAGATCAGCGCATACTTCTCCGCCGATTGTTTTGGCCGGGTATTGAGTATGACGCCATTCAGAATCAGCCACCACGCCCACCGCGGAATTTCCACCACTCGCGGATTACTCAGGAATTGTTTGAGATAAGGTCGCAGCGCCTGTGCGGTAGGCGCATCGGGCGTGCCAAGGTTGACCAGCAAAATGCCCGTCCGATTTGAGGCGCCGTGCTGATAGACGGGTTCGGGGGAAATCATTATTAATTGGATAGCGCACTCGAAAGACAGGTCTGCCGACCCTTGGTTTCAGCACGAAATGGGGCGGTTAATGTTGCGACATGGCCCTGGAGAGCAGTCTGGCGGTCGCATCCACAATCGGAATGACACGTTCGTAAGCCATGCGAGTGGGGCCGACCACGCCGACAGTCCCCACGACTTTTCCGTCCACCTCGTAAGGCGCGGTGACCACACTGAATTCGTCCAGCGTCACCACCCCCGACTCGTCGCCGATGAAGATCTGTACACCTTCCGCCTTGCGGCTGAATTCCAGCAACTGCAGTAATACCGTTTTGCGTTCGAACAGATCAAATAATTTCTTCAGGCTGGCCATGTTGCCGGCTAAATCATGTACATCGAGCAGTTTGCGTTCACCTGCCACCACCACAGCTTCGCTATTTTCCCTGATCGCCTCGCCGCCTGCGTCAATAGCGGCGGTCATCAGGCCGGTCATGTCGTGGCGCAACTCTTTCAATTCACTTTGAAGACGGCTGCGGATTTCATCGAATGTGCAACCGGCATAATTCTGATTGATGAAATTCGCCGCCTCTGTCAACTCTGTTTGGCGGTAGGTTCTGTCAGTGGAAAGCACGCGGTTCTGAACATCGCCTTCCGGGGTGACGATAATGAGCAGAATGCGCTTTTCCGACAACGTCATGAATTCGATATAGCGGAATACCGCGCTGCCACGCTTGGGAGTTACCACCACGCCGGCAAAACGGGTTAATTCCGATAACAGTAGCGAAGCGGAATTGATCAACCGCGAAGGATTTTCCGGATGTAGCTGGTCTTCGAGTTGATGTATTTCGATGAGATCCAAAGGCTTGACCACCAGCAGCGTATCGACAAAAAAACGGTAGCCTCGATGTGTAGGTATGCGTCCCGCGGAAGCATGAGGGCTGGCGACAAAGCCCATGTCCTCAAGATCAGCCATCACATTGCGAACGGTCGCGGCGCTCAGATCCAGGCCGGAGAATTTGGAGAGCGAGCGGGATCCTACCGGCTGGCCTTCGCGGATGTACCGTTCGACCAGGGTTTTGAGCAGGATTTTAGCGCGCTGATTAAGCATCGTATCATTTTACACCAGGATTCAGTTTTACGGCTGGTATTGGTTCCCGACCTTCAACCAGAATCCGGCGGAGGTTGGAATCCTTTGTCACCCGCAGCCCGATATGGTTTAATCTTGAAAACGGCTTTCACTCGGATGTTTATGAAGCATCCGGGTTCATACCAGAGGGCCGGTTTCCAGCGACACAACAGTTTTTCCAGCTTACATCCGGCAATGCGTTCTCCGTTCAAAACAATAGCCCTGATCGGCAAACACAGCAGTCCTGAAATCGTAACGCCTTTGTTGCGTCTGGGACGATATCTGAGCGGCCGCAATATGGAGGTGCTGTTGGATCATCTTACCGCGTCTCATGTGGCGGAGAAAGAGTATCGTGCCATGGCTATGGAGGAGATAGGGGCTCACGCTAATCTGGCCATAGTACTTGGCGGTGATGGCACCATGCTCAATATCGCACGCAAGCTCGCGCCTTTCGATGTGCCGCTGGTGGGCATCAATCAGGGGCGGCTCGGTTTTCTTACGGATCTTTCCATCGATACCATGCTGGAAACGCTTGGCGCCATGCTCGATGGGCGATATGTTACCGAGCGGCGCATGCTGCTGTCCGTTGAAGTCGAACGAGATGACGCCGGCGCATTCAGCGCCATGGCCTTGAACGATGTGGCGGTGAACCGGGGAATTGGCGGCAGCATGATCGAATTCGAAGTGCGTATCAATGATGAATATGTATACTCACTGCGTGCCGATGGTCTGATTGTCGCCACCCCCACCGGCTCCACGGCCTACGCGTTGTCAGCGGGCGGCCCGATCCTGCACCCCGGTCTTGATTTGATCGTGCTGGTGCCGGTAAGCCCGCATACGCTGAGCAATCGCCCCATCGTAGTGGAGCCTGACGCCGTAGTGGAAATCCTGATGCACCGGACCGCGGTCGCGCGCGTTCATTCCGACAGTCACTCTCACTTCGATTTGCGGGAACATGACAAAGTCGTCGTGCGGCGT
>JAKDLC010000248.1 GCA_030453055.1 Nitrosospira sp. | reverse complement strand
ACCAGATGAACTCATCCGGAATCATGTAGAGCGGCAGGTTCTCGGAACAAAAGCGCTTTAATTCGATGATCGACGGACGCTTTGTCTCAAGGCTGCTCAGAAAAGCTTTTATCCTGGTCCCCGTCTCTTCGTTGCTGGTCGCCACTACGGCCACCTCTTTCACCAAAGAATGACGATACAGTCCCGCCTCGATTTCGCCAAGCTCGACACGATAACCGCGACGCTTGACCATACGATCACGCCTTCCCTGATAGGTATAGTTACCGTCGTCAGCCTCAACGACGATATCGCCGGTCCGATACCAGCGGCCCGCACCGGTCAAGAACGCACGGGCTGTTTGTTCGTCCAGCGCCCAATAGCCTCTCATGACACCCCTTCCGCTGATGCAAAGTTCCCCCGCCTCACCGGGTGAAAGTTCGCACCCACTTTCATCGACAACCTTTCCTGCCAGGTGGGCACAAACCCTGCCAATGGGAAAAGGCACCGTGCGCGCTTCCGGGATGGGTAATGATAGTTCATAAAAGGTACAGACGTTGGTCTCGGTCGGGCCATACAAATTGAAATACCTTGGTTTTGGCAACAGCGTCGTCAACGTTCGCAGATGTCTGACCGGAAAAACCTCCCCTGCAAACAACACGAGGCGCAGTGCCGAGTAATCCTGGTGCACGAGGTTTCCGTACTGCGCCAGCAGGCTGAGAATAGAGGGCGCGGAGTACCAGCAAGTGATCCTTTGTTCAGCGATGAGGGGCGCCAGGCGAACGGGATCCTTGCCGATTTCTTCCGCCACCAATACCAACGCGGCGCCATGCTTCAATGGCAGGTAGATGTCGAGGATGGAGAGGTCGAAATGAAAGGGCGCATGAGAAGAAAAGCGATCCGTTTCCACCGGTTCAAACACATCCGAGCACCAATTGACGAAACTCACCGCATTCTCGTGAGTCAGGGTGACGCCCTTGGGTTTGCCCGTTGAGCCGGAGGTATAGAGAATATAAGCCAGGTCGTCCGGCTCGGAAGCCACCGTCTCCACCGCCACCGGATGCTGTGAACCGGCCTGATCCAAAGCCTTGTTCAGCTCCTTTCCGCCGCCGGTGCGCTCAACAATGAAAAACTGCGGGGTGGAGCCCAATTGCCGCAGTTCGTTCCTCAAGCCCGTTTCAAAGCGATGCTCCGTAAAAATAAGCCTTACCGCGCAGTCATGCATGATAAAAGCATTACGTGCCGGTGGCGCCCCGGGATCCACCGGAACATAACCCCCCCCAGCCTTCAGAATTCCATAAATGACTGCGATCGCATCGATCGACTTGCGCATGTATATGCCGACACGGTCTCCGCTCCCCACACCTTCATGGCGGAGACGATCCTTGACGCGATCGGATAAGGCAGCCAGTTCGCCATAGGTGATGCTTCCCGCGCCAGGCTCGATTACCGCCGTCCGCTGCGGCCAGCGCTGAGCGGCTTGTACGAAGAACAGATGCAAAGCACAATGTGACATGACCGCAAACTCTTACGATTGCTTTGAGCGAATCAGCTGTGTAATCGAAGCGATGGTATCCAGGTACTCCGGATCGGTCTCGTGCGCTTCCACCTTGATGCCAAATTGCTCTTCCATGAACAGCACCAGCTTGATCGTTGCAATGGAATCGAGTATGCCACCCGTAACAAGAGGGGTCGTATCCATCAATTCGGCGGGATCCTCACCGGGAAGAAACTCCTTGAGAATGTACTCCCTTACAGTGGATTTTATGTCCTGGGTCATTTCGTATCTCCAATCGCACGACGAATAAAATGTCGAGAAGAAAATCCACGCAGGCGTCTATTTCGACACGTGCCTGGCGCTATTGAAAATTGTGCCACGCTTGTTGTGCAGCTCGTCGTATAGCCGTGACGCAATCAGTGCATGGCCGCGCACATTCGGATGTTCATCCCATTCCGCGAGACGGATCGTGGTGATGTCCTGATCACGGTACACATCGGCCAGATTAATAATAATGAAACCGGCGTCCTCCGCCATCCGGAGTGTCTCCGAAGTCTCCTCCTGCCACGGTCCGTCCCTGACCTGGGGCAGGAAAACCAATACCGGAAGGGCATTTTTCTCACGCGAGCGCTCAGCAATGTAACGATAAGTCCAGGAAAGAATTTCATTACTGAAAGGATTGATTCGTTTCAGTGCGGCCGTTTCGTCCATATCCCTCGTCAGCCCGGCCCTGGCGACAATGTCGCGTAAGGGCTTGAAAGGAATATCAACATTCTTTTGCACCGCCTCAACCAGATACCACGTCGCACGCGATATTTCACGTCCCGTTGCAACATAAAAAATCGCGTTCGGTTCAAATTCGAGTGCTTTCTCGAGCGAAACAAGCTGCTGCAACGGCTGATAGCCCTGGACGCCAAAATTGAGAATCTCATAATTCGCGTGGAGATCGTCCTCGCGGTTCAGGCGATCCTCCACCAGCGCTTCGAATGTCTGACCATCCGCCACCCCCCAGCCCATCACAGAGGATGCGCCCAACATGGCGATACGGTAAGTATTTGGCGGAGGCGCACGCTCATAATCCTGATCACGCATGCCCCAACGGTTGATACTGATAATCCCATAGTTCGTATCCAGAACAACGGATGGAACCATTTCCGACTGGGCAAAGCCGCTGGTGAAACGCTTGAGTCCCGCATTGCCATCGAGCCAGGTTTCAGGTTTATTCGTATAAACTTCCCATAGCTGCGAATTGAAGCGATCGACAGAGAGTAGATTTTCGTAGTAACCCCGTTCCAGGTTGGCGGTATCCAGACGACTAAGCCGGGCGGATCGCAACGAATGGACCATGGTTGCCACCTCAGCGCCAAGCTGCGTATGCACAGCCTCCAGGCTCACGCCTACCAGGACAATCATTGCGGCCACCTTAGCGGATGTCATGCGAATCCATTCCCCGTTCGCTCCCGCAGAAGAACGCGTATTGCGAATTGCGCTGCCTTCAATATTGCCCAGAAAAAGAACGATCAATACAATTCCCGGAAGAATTAATGCTTCGGCGGTCATGGCGCCTTCCAATGCAGACCATAACGAGAACCAGTCAGACAACGACTCGACTGTCCAGAAAGACCACAGCACACAAATAAACCAGAACGTGGCAAAAGACTTGAGAGTAAGCACGCCGAGGCTGCGCCACGTCTGCTTTGCCTTGCCAAGGCTGCGGTTGCGGCCGTACTTGAGTTCGTAAAGCGCATTGAGCACAACCAGCACGCCAAGAATTGCCCAGAACAGGACATCCTGCAAAACCAACAGCATTGTGCCGCGCAACCAGAACCATTGATACGCGTGCAAAAACCACGTCAGCATGAATACATAGAGCGTCGCAACCACCATTGCCTTCGTCGTACCCAACGCACGCAGCCGGAATACCGCCGGGTAGTAAAAGATCTTCTGCATGAAATCCTTCCAGTAGATATTGATACGCCGCCAGAAATCAGTAAAGCTGGAGGCCAATAAATATCGATTGTGTGTTTCCGGAAGACGAAAACCAAACAGGTACAGCATGCCGATTATCAGATGGAAGAGTCCGGACACCCTTAGATACAAAAGGAAGTTTGCCATCAGATATTGAATCAATTCCGGGGGACCCGTCACTTCGGACGGGGCCAGCGTCAGGTGGTAATAGACAAAACGATACAGAATCAGGTGAACGACGCCGCGTACGATCCAATCAATGCCGGTTTGATAAATACGATAGGCATCGTCATCGTAATAATTCCGGCGAAAGGTTTTGTAATCAACGACGGGGAAAAGCGGAAAGCATACATTCGGCAACATGAAGAAGTAGGACAGCGTTTGTACCGGCGACGCCGGGGTCTTATCGTGGCGCAATTCGTAGAGATAGATGATCAATCGAAACATGAACATCGATCCGAGTATCGGCCAC
>JAKDLC010000247.1 GCA_030453055.1 Nitrosospira sp. | reverse complement strand
GGCTGGCTGACGGGACTTAAACCCGATAAAGGTATCGATGCCGGCGTTGCGGCGAAAATCGAAAAATTGGTGGGAGAAATCGAGGGCCAAAAAACGGCGCCGGTTGTGGCTTTCGAGATTGCGGTGCGCGAGAAGGTCAGCCGAAAAAAGCTGGCTGCTTCACGCGGTAGTCCCCACCCCAAAGCGAAGCGCGTGTCGGTTACGCAATTTCGGCGGAAACCCGCGGTCAAGGCGTGGGTCTTGCAGCAAGCCGGGGGAGTTTGCGAGGGCTGCGAGAAACCCGCGCCGTTTGTCGGCACGGACGGCATGCCTTACCTTGAATTGCACTATGTCCGTCAGTTAGCCGAGGGAGGACCGGACATCGTATCCAACGCGGTTGCGCTTTGTCCGAATTGTCATCGCGAAATCCATTATGGAGCCAGCGCGCAGGCGCTGGAGGCCTGGTTATTCGATAACATCGGCAGATTGATCCGGGTGTAGCTTGCGGTGGGAATATCTGCGTGGAACATCTGCATGGAACATGCGGCGCAATGCGCTTCGCTTATTGACGCCCTACATGGGGGAACATCTCCATGAGAACATGCGGCGCAATGCGCTTCGCTTATTGACGCCCTACGTGAGTTGCGGGTAAGGTGGAGTTTGTTTTTACAGCTGTCAATGTTGCTTCGGTCAGGGGGATACTTTATGACAATCACGCTTAATCATACCATTGTGCCCGCGCGCGACAAGGTCGAGTCCGCCAGGTTTTATTCGCGAATATTCGGTTTCAAATATATCGGCGAGTTTGCTCATTTTATCGTGGTGAGGGTGAACGATACGCTGTCTCTGGATTTCGACAGTAGAGAAAAATATGAATCTCATCACTATGCGTTTAAAGTGCCCGAGCAGGAATTCGATGAAATCTTCGAGCGCTTGAAAGCGGAGAACATCAAGTATGGCAGCGGTCCCTTCGAGCCGGAAAACATGAACATCAACCATAACGACGGTGGGCGGGGAGTCTACTTCCGCGATCCCGGCGGACATCTGCTGGAAATGTTGACGGTCGATTATAAGATTTCCTGACAAAGACAGGAACGTTAGATCGATGCAGCATCCAGGAAAACAAGTCATTCCATGTGGGAATCTCGACTTGTGAAAAATGGACTATGGATTGCGGGCGTGTTTGTCATTACCGCGTTCGCCGGGTGCGGCAGCGTACCGGATAAGGGTGCGGCAAAGGTAGCGTACGTGCCCGGCGCAAAGGTGGATCTGCGCAATACCGCCTTGGTGAAGGAAAACCTGTATGCACAATACAGCCAATGGAAAAACACCAAATACCAGATCGGCGGCTTGAGCAGAAACGGCATCGATTGTTCCGGTTTCGTTTATATGACATTCAAATCAAGGCTGGGCAGGGTGCTGCCGAGATCGACGGCGTTCCAGGTGGAGTTGGGCGAAACCATCGACCAAAACCAGTTACGGGCCGGAGATCTGGTTTTTTTCAGGACCGGCATGACCGGCAGACATGTGGGGATTTATCTGGAGCAGGGCAGGTTTCTGCATGCATCGACCAGCCAGGGCGTCATCATTTCCCGATTGGACGAGAATTACTGGAAGTCCGCGTACTGGAAGGCGAAGCGGCTGGATGGTTGATATGGCTCTTTTCCGGGTTATTATCCATAGTCGGGGTACGCTGCGCTAATCCGTATATGGACTCCTCCCGTTTTGCAAGCGACCTACAAAAGCTTCGTCATTCCCGCGAAAGCGGGAATCCAGACGCTGACTGGAATAGGCCGTCATCCTGCGGCGGGTGATCTCGGGCAACCGGAAACCCATGGATTCCCGCTTTCGCGGGAATGACAGGGTAAAGGGGAAGTAGGCGTAGGGCAATGTGTCGCTTGCATAAAAAAATCGAAAATATCGTTGACGGCGAACAGAGTATCTACTTCTGATACGCGCTAACCCAAGCTACTTTTCCTCGTGGTCGCCGCGATTGCGGGGTTTGACGGTAAGCACCGGGCAGGGGGCGTGCCTGACGACGAATTCCGCGATACTGCCCAGGGTCAGATGATTCCACCCGGTATACCCGTGTGTGCCGAGAATGAGCAGATCGGCATTGTGTTCGGCGGCGATTCTGACAATTTCCTTACCGGTACGGCCCTCGACAAAGATGGTTTCGACTTGCATATCCAGGGACTTCGCCAGTTCTTCGAGAGCTTCTTTTCCTTTCTGCCGGGTCTTTTCGAAGCTTGCATCCACCCATTGTTCGAATCCCGGCGTGAAATAGTAGGGTGAAGGCACCATCCACCCGCTCGGCTCAAACACATGCAGGAGCTTGAGTTCGGCTTTCAGTGATCGAGCCATCCATGCGGCATGGCGAACGGCGTCTTGAGACGCGTCTGAAAAATCGGTGGCGAGAATGATCTTCCGGATGAGTGGTTCCATGGGAGTCTCCTTGTACGATCGGTCTGATATTGGGCCAATGTGCCGTTTGTAGTAGAGTAGGGCGCAATAAGCGTAGCGCATTGCGCCGCATGAAGCGATAGTTGCGCTTTGCTGCACCTTTGTCGGATTACGCTCACGCTAATCCGACAAAAGTTTCGTCATTCTCGCGAAAGCGGGAATCCAGACGCTGACGGGAACAGGCCGTCATCCTGCGACGGGGGAATTCGGGCAACCGGAAACCCATGGATTCCCGCTTTCGCGGGAATGACCAGTAGAGTAGGGCGCAATAAGCGTAGCGCATTGCGCCGCATGAAGCGATAGTTGTGCTTTGCTGCACCTTTGTCGGATTACGCTCTCGCGACCGCATGAAGCTGCACCTTTGTCGGATTACGCTCCCGCGACCGCATGAAGCTGCGCCTTTGTCGGATTACGCTCCCGCTAATCCGACCTGCAAAAACCCATCCTGTGCAATGGTATGGAGGCGTTTTATCGGTCTGGGATAAATTTCAGAACGTTGCCATTTATGCAATAGCGCTTGAAGGTGGGAGCGGGACCGTCATTAAAGAGATGACCGAGGTGTATGCCGGAGCTCGCGCTACGTACTTCGATACGCCCCATTCCATGGGAGTTGTCCTGGTGCAGGGTAACGGCGTCTTCCGGGGAATCGAAAAAACTGGGCCACCCCGTCCCGCTCTCGAATTTGGCATGGCTGCGGAAAAGCGTCGCGCCCGTGATGGGATCGACGAATCTTCCGGGGCGTTTTTCATCCAGATTGGAGGCGGTGAAAGGAGGCTCGGTGCCTTGCCGGAAGGCGATGTTTCGTTGCTCGGGCGACAGTAGCTGAAATCCCAGCCATTTCCAGAAATTGGACTTCTCGCCGTTGTATCCGGTGTAACGGGCGACTTCTTTACCCTCTTCGAACAGCACGATCGTGGGTGTCGCGGACAAGGGTTTTTCCAATTCCCATCCAGCGGGAGGATTGGCGTTCATTGTCGCTGCCATGGGAACGTCGGCCTGCCAATGGCGCATTATGTCTTTTTTGAATAGCTTGCAAGACTCGCAGCTCTCAGCCTTCTCAGCTTCAAACATGACCAATTGCCGGGCAAAATTCAGATCGCTCCCATTCAGCGGTTGGGTCGCCGGCGGGGTTACCGATCGGGTCTCGATCATGGAGGATGAATCGATCCGCGCGGATTCCGCGGTGTTTGCGGTATCCTTGGATTTTTCGGGCGACTCGGGATATTTCACTCCGGTGCCGCCAAGGCCGCAATATCCGCCGGGGTTCTTTTTCAGATACTTCTGATGATATTCCTCAGCGGCAGCGTAATTTTTCAGCGGAAGAATTTCAGTGGTGATTCTGCCCAAGCCAGCAGCGTCAAGCGCCTGCTGGTATGTGGTTTGAGTTGCCAGCGCGGTGGTTTTCTGGGCTGGGTCATGATAATAAACAGCACTCCGGTAATTGCTGCCGACGTCGTTCCCCTGCCGGTCGCCTTG
>JAKDLC010000246.1 GCA_030453055.1 Nitrosospira sp. | reverse complement strand
GTAAGACAGGCATCAATCATCCGCTTGGCAAGAACATGATCGGCGCTTTTTATCAACCGCGAGCGGTAATGGCGGACAGCGCGACGCTCGATACCCTGCCTGAGAGGGAGTTGCGTGCGGGCATTGCCGAGATCATCAAGTATGGTCTGATCCGCGATTCCGACTTTCTGGAATGGATCGAACGGAACATGGCCAGGCTTCTTGCTCGAGATTCTGAGATACTAATCGAAGCAATACGAAGAAGTTGCCAGAATAAGGCCGAAGTTGTGGCGGCCGACGAGCATGAAAGCGGCGTTCGAGCATTACTCAACCTTGGGCATACCTTTGGCCATGCCATTGAAAATGCGATGGGCTATGGCGTGTGGCTGCATGGTGAAGCGGTGGCGGCAGGTACGGTGCTGGCGGCGGAGTTGTCACGGCGCATGAAGTTGATCGGTAAGATCGACGTGGAGCGGATTCGGAATATATACGGGCAGGCCGGGCTTCCTGTCATGGCCCCCAATCTCGGTCCGGAAAAATATTTGCGCCTGATGGGGCTGGACAAGAAAGTGGAAGGAGGAAAAATGCGTTTCATTGTGCTCAAACGGATCGGTGAGGCCGTGGTTCATTCCGATGTGCCCACGGAGGCGCTCGCGGCAACGCTTCTGGAATGCACAGACCATGCATGAGTTGGCGCCTTATGCGGTATCGCCGGCAAACTCGCGCGGCCGCCGCATCGAGGAAGAATCGTCACCCGGGCGCACCGCATTCCAGCGCGATCGCGATCGCATCATTCATTCCACGGCATTCCGCCGGCTTGAATACAAGACCCAGGTTTTCGTCAATCACGAGGGAGATCTGTTCCGCACGCGCCTGACACACAGTCTGGAAGTGGCGCAGATCGGCCGCTCCGTCGCCCGTAACTTACGTCTCAACGAAGACCTGGTTGAAGCCATCGCCCTGGCGCACGACCTGGGTCATACGCCATTCGGCCATGCGGGGCAGGATGCCCTGAACGATTGCATGAAAGACCACGGGGGCTTTGAGCATAACCTGCAATCCCTGCGAGTGGTGGATGTACTGGAGGAGCATTATGGCGCATTTGATGGTTTGAATCTGTGCTTTGAAACCCGCGAAGGCATACTCAAACATTGCGCGAAAAAAAACGCCCGGAAACTCGGCGATGTGGGCGAGCGTTTCCTCTCAAACCAGCGGCCATCGCTGGAAGCGCAGCTTGCCGATCTTGCCGATGCAATCGCCTATAACAACCACGATGTGGACGATGGCTTGCGCTCCGGCCTTATCACGCAGGAGCAACTTGAGAAAGTCGGCATATTCTCCCGGCATTTGACGATGGCTAAAAAAAATTATCCTGAAATCTCGGGGCGGCGTTTGATTCATGAAACTGTACGGCGCATGATCAATACGCTGGTGGCGGACCTCATCCGGCAAAGCGCAATCAATATCGCGGACGCCCGCGTGGATAGCCTATCCACGGTGCGGGCGGCGCCGTGCCTGATCGCGTTTAGCGAAAACATCCGGCAGGAGCAGCAGGAATTGAAAAAATTTCTGCGCGATAACCTCTACCGGCACTACCTGGTAGCCCGCATGAGCGCCAAGGCGCGTCACACTATCGAAAGGCTGTTTAACGCGTTCAACTCCGACATCCGCCTACTTCCGCCGCTATACCAGATCAAATACGCTCAGGACAAGCATCAGGCAATCGCCGACTATATCGCCGGCATGACCGATCGCTACGCCATTCGCGAATACAGGCGGCTGTTCGCTATCGAGGAGATCTGAACGCCGCGATATTTTCACCTGCGCGAGGCAACGGCGGAGCCGATGCCGATGCCGATGCGGATGCCGATTCCGCATGATGCAACGCCGGGCCACCAAAAGCGCCGCCGGATACATCGGATAATGTACCTGGAAGCCATTCGCTGGTAATATCGCCAGGTCGGTAAAGCGGCAACGCACCCGCATGGAGATCAGCCTGGATTACTCCGGGCAATGACAATAAGTCCCTGCAACGCATGTTCCCCACTGAGTTTCCGCGTTTGAATTTCCGTGTTCAAATAGACCCAATGACAAAACTGAAAAACGATACCTTCCTGCGCGCTTTGCTGCGGCAGCCTACCGAGTACACGCCCGTCTGGCTGATGCGCCAGGCCGGGCGCTATTTGCCTGAATACAACCAGACCCGCGCCCGCGCCGGCAGTTTTCTCGCGTTGTGCAAGAATCCCGATTTTGCCACTGAAGTCACGATGCAGCCCCTGGCGCGGTTTCCGCTGGATGCCGCGATACTGTTTTCGGATATTCTCACCATTCCCGATGCGATGGGACTGGGACTTTATTTCTCCGATGGCGAGGGACCCAAATTCGAACGGCCTTTGCGCGAGGAGTGGGAGATTCGCGCACTGACCGTACCCGACCCCGCGGTACATTTACGGTATGTCATGGACGCGGTTTCGCAGATTCGCAAGACGCTGGATAACCGGGTTCCGCTGATCGGTTTTTCCGGCAGCCCGTTCACGCTTGCCTGCTATATGGTGGAGGGTTGCGGCGGCACCGATTTCCGTCAAATCAAAACCATGTTATACCAGCGGCCCGATTTGCTGCATCACATTCTCAACATCAATGCCCAGGCGGTAACCGCCTACCTGAATGCGCAGATCGAATCCGGCGCCCAGGCGGTGATGATTTTCGATACCTGGGGCGGCGCGTTGTCGCACGCCGCTTATCAGGAGTTTTCTCTGCGTTATATCAGCCAGATAGTCGCCGGACTCAAGCGTGAGCATGGCGGTGGGCGTATTCCCAACATTGTTTTTACCAAGGGTGGCGGATTATGGCTGGAAAGTATCGCCGACAGCGGTTGTGATGCGGTAGGGCTCGACTGGACGGTGGACATCGCGCAAGCGCGCCGGCGCGTCGGCCACAAAGTCGCGCTGCAAGGCAACCTCGATCCTGCCGTGCTATTCGCCACGCCGGAAGTCATTGCCGCGGAAGTGGAAAAAATTCTTGCCGGCTACGGCAATGGCTGCGGTCACGCATTCAATCTCGGTCACGGCATTTCCCGCTTCACTCCGCCGGAGAGCGCCGTGACGCTGGTGGAGGCCGTCCATGGCATCAGCCGTAAATATCATCAGCACTAGTCTTTATACATAAAAAAGGTTTAAACTACAATCCTGAATCCGGTAGTTGACCGCTCATTTAACAGACCAGTGTTATGATCAATGACAATATTTCGTATTATTTGACTCTCACCTTCCGGGTGAGGCCCGCTACCAACTACCGGATTTAGGATACGGTAATTCTCGCCAGGACTCTCTCGTGCACATACTGATCATTGAAGACGATCCTGCGATTGCCACCAACCTTTACGATTTTCTGGAAGCTCGTGGTCACGGCGTCGATGCCGCAGCCGACGGCATCACCGGTTTGCATCTCGCGGTGACGCAACGATTCGATGGTATTCTGCTTGATCTCGGCTTACCGGGCATGGACGGCGTCATGCTGTGCCGAAAGCTTCGCCAGGATGCGAATCTCGATACACCCGTGCTGATGCTGACCGCGCGCGATACGCTGGGAGACAAGCTGAAAGGTTTCGACTGCGGCGCCGACGACTATCTGGTCAAACCGTTCGCGCTGAAGGAAGTCGAGGCGCGCCTGGTCGCGATGCACAAACGGCACGGAGGCAAAGTTACCAGCCGCACGCTGGAGAGCGATGATCTGTCATTCGATCCAAAAACGCTGTCGGTCCGTTTTGCCGGCGCGAGCGTCAAATTGCCGCCGAAATGCATCCGCCTGCTGGCGCTCATGATGGGCGAGCCCGGCCGTGTCTTCAGCCGCAGAGAGATGGAATCGGAAGTCTGGGGGGATGCGCAGGGAACCAGCGATACTTTGCGCAGCCATATGCACGAATTGCGCCGTGCATTGACACGGGCGGGGGGCTACG
>JAKDLC010000245.1 GCA_030453055.1 Nitrosospira sp. | reverse complement strand
CCGCTCATTTAATAGACCAGTGTTATGATTAATAACAATATTTCGTATTATTTGATTTTCATCTTCCGGGTGAGGCCGCTACCGGATTCAGGACAATCTTTTTAATAAGAAACAATATAAATGAATAAATGGACTATCATGGTGTCTATAATCAAGGCCTGAAATAATGATCGACCATTCAACCACTCGCACCGCACGCACTGTGCCCGCCCCCATGAAGACTCAGGGTGGCTCTATTCGTGTCGCCGCCATTCAGATGGCGGCGGGACCGAATGTATCGGGCAATTTGGAAGAAGCTGCGCGGCTGCTTGACATGGCCGCCTCGCAAGGAGCAAAGCTGGCCGCGCTACCGGAGTACTTCTGCATGATGGGGATGAAAGACGCCGATAAGGTAGCGGCGCGTGAACAGCACAGCGGTGGGCCGATACAGGAATTCCTGAGCAGAACCGCTAAACGCCTCGGAATCTGGCTGGTGGGGGGTACGGTGCCATTGGTGTCGTCCAGGCCTGACAAGGTGCGAAACAGCTGCCTGGTCTATGACGACAAGGGCAATCAGGTTGCACGTTACGACAAAATACATCTATTCGGCCTGGAACTCGGCAACGAGCGCTATGCCGAGGAAAAAACCATTGAAGCGGGTTGCGGGGTGGTTGCCGTGGAGTCGCCGTTTGGCCGCATCGGCCTTTCCATCTGCTACGACCTGCGCTTTCCCGAGCTTTACCGTTCGATGGGAAAAGTGGATATTATTTTTGCCCCCGCAGCTTTCACTGCGACCACCGGCAAGGCCCATTGGGAAACGTTGATTCGCGCCCGCGCCATCGAAAACCTTGCCTATGTGGTTGCGCCGGCCCAGGGCGGATATCATGCCAATGGCCGGGAAACCCACGGTGACAGTATGATCGTTGATCCGTGGGGGGTCATACTCGATCGCCTTCCGCGCGGCTCGGGAGTGGTGATTGCGAACATCAATCCGGCATATCAGACGAGCTTGCGCAATAGCCTGCCCGCGTTGAATCACCGCACTTTGCATCACTGTTGAGTCTTTCTTCGAATACTTTTTTCTCGACCTGGATACCATGATTACAGAACCCGTCACCCAACCCAATGATCTCTTTGCCACGGCCAACCGTTGTCTGTTAGCACCCCATGAGATCGACACAGCCGGGTTGCAACAAGTGTTTGGGCAAATGCTTGCACATCATGTTGAATACGCTGATCTGTATTTCCAATACAATCGCGCCGAGGGCTGGGCGCTGGAAGAGGGGATCGTGAAGTCCGGCAGCTTTAATATCGATCAGGGAGTGGGCGTACGCGCGGTAAGCGGCGACAAAACCGCATTTGCCTATTCTGACGACATCAGCATGCCCGCTCTTGCCTCGGCGGCACAGGCTACCCGCGCCATTGCCAGCCAGGGAGTGGCGCAATCGGTACAGGCGGTCAGACGCAGCAAAGGACGTGAACTTTATCTACCCCAGGATCCCATCGCCAGTCTTAAAGATGCGGATAAAGTGGCGTTACTCGGAAGGCTCGAGGCCTATGCCCGCGCCATTGACAAACGTGTTATCCAGGTCATGGCTTCTCTCGCCGGAGAATACGAGGTGGTGCTGGTAGCACGCAGCGACGGCCTCGTGGCGGCGGACGTGCGGCCTCTGGTGAGACTCTCATTGCAAGTCATCGCCGAGGAAAACGGCAATCGCGAACAAGGCGTGGCGGGCGGAGGCGGACGCTTCGATTATGCGTACTTCACTGACGACGTGCTGCGCGATTATGCCGCCAAAGCGGTGCATCAGGCCCTCGTCAATCTCGCGGCGAAACCGGCTCCGGCAGGAACCATGACGGTGGTACTCGGTGCGGGCTGGCCGGGAATATTGTTGCATGAGGCAATCGGCCACGGTCTGGAAGGGGATTTCAACCGCAAGGGCAGCTCGGCATTCTCCGGACGCATTGGCGAACGCGTCGCAGCCTCAGGCGTGACCGTGGTGGACGACGGCACGATCGCACGGCGGCGCGGGTCGCTGAACATCGATGACGAGGGGAATCCTACCCAGTGCACCGTACTGATCGAAAACGGCATACTCAAGGGCTACCTGCAGGACAGCCTGAATGCACGGCTGATGAACACGCCCGTTACCGGCAACGGCCGACGCGAGTCATTCGCCCACATTCCCATGCCCCGCATGACCAATACCTATATGCTGAACGGCGATAAAAGCTCCGAAGAAATCATTGCGTCGGTAAAGCATGGTCTGTATGCGGTGAATTTCGGCGGCGGCCAGGTCGATATCACGAGTGGAAAATTCGTCTTTTCCGCCGCGGAAGCCTACATGATCGAAGATGGAAAAATTTCCTATCCGGTAAAAGGCGCGACTTTGATCGGCAACGGCCCCGACGTACTGACGCGGGTATCGATGATAGGCAACGACATGACGCTCGATCCCGGCGTCGGCACTTGCGGAAAGGAAGGCCAGAGCGTACCGGTAGGAGTGGGTCAGCCGACGCTGCGCATCGATGGGTTGACGGTAGGCGGCACCGCTTGACAGGATGTTGAGGACGCCATCCATCGGTTGGCACGATCAACCCGAGAAACGCTATTACGACCTCGAGTTGAAGGAAACCCTGGTCTGCCCCGTTTCTTCGGGAAATCAAAAGTACTATTTACTTTTAGCGGAACCGGGTATAGGATGACCCTCAATCTCTTACCGGAGCGCTCTTCCATGAAAACGATCCGCTTCTTTGGAACCCGCGGTTTAATCCTTGCGACAGTCCTTGGCGTTAGCATTAGCGTTGGCTTTGCGTCTCCGGCCTTCGCTCAAGCCGTTCGTTCAGGCGCAGTCATCGTGAATCCGGACGGCAAGGTGACGTATCTTGGCACGCTGGGTGGGTCTTACACCTACGCTCGCGGCATCAACGATTCCGGACAGGTGGTGGGATGGTCCGATACAACCGGAGGCGACCCGCACGCCTTCATAACCGGTCCCGATGGCATGGGGATGACCGATCTTGGCACGCTGGGTGGGTCTTACAGCAGCGCTTACGACATCAACGATTCCGGACAGGTAACGGGAAGGTCCCGCACAACCGGAAATGTTATGTACCTCACCACGCCTTCATAACCGATCCGGGCGGCACGGGAATGACGGATCTTGGCACGCTGGGTGGGGATGTCAGCAGCGCTTACGGCATCAACAATTCCGGACAGGTGGTAGGAGAATCAGTTAGAACTGACGGCTCTTGGAGGGCCTTTATAACCGGTCCCGGCGACACGGGGATGACTGATCTTGGCACGCTGCTGGGTGGGTTTTACAGCAAAGCTCTCGGCATCAACGATTCCGGACAGGTGGTGGGAAATTCCCGTACCGGAGGCGAGACGCACGTCTTCATAACCGGTCCCAACGGCATGGGGATGACCGATCTTGGCACGCTGCTGGGTGGGTCTTACAGCGGCGCTTTCGACATCAACGATTCCGGACAGGTGGTGGGACGGGGACGGTCCGAGACAACCGGCGGCGAGATGCACGCCTTCATAACCGGTCCCAACGGCATGGGGATGACCGATCTTGGCACGCTGGGCGGGTCTTTCAGCGCCGCTCGCGGCATCAACGATTCCGGACAGGTGGTGGGACGGTCCGAGACAACCGGCGGCGAGACGCGCGCCTTCATAACCGGTCCCGACGGCATGGGGATGACGGATCTTAATTCGTTTGCGGATCTCCCGGACGGGGTCGCTCTAGGCGATGCTTGGGGGATCAATAATCAGGGACAGGTAATTGCCGCTATATTCCCCGAACCCGCCTCCTACGCGCTGATGCTTGCCGGTTTGGGCCTGGTCGGTTTCATGGCTCGCAGCAAAAAACAGGCCGCGTAGGTTTCTAAGGAAAATAGGGAAAATAGGGATCGGCATAGGGGCAGCCAGTATAACTGGCCGACCCCTGCCACACCACCCGGC
>JAKDLC010000244.1 GCA_030453055.1 Nitrosospira sp. | reverse complement strand
GTTGACGGGATCAGTTTCGAGGCCATAGAGAGCGGAATCGGGGTAGATGCTGGCGTTCAGCGCATGCCTTGGTGTGAAGAACATCGGAAAGCCGTGTGCGAGAAAATCGCATGCACGGTTTGATGAGGGAGGGTAGGCGGGAGCCTGCCCTCTACTCTACCCGGTATCGCTCTACCCGGTATTGCGGTATTGCGCTGGCGGACGACCCGGCGCTTTGCTCGACCTGGGGACAGGGGAACAATGCGGAGCGCGCCGTCCGCGATGCCGAGCTGGAAGGAGCATACCGGGAATTTGCGACGGGGCCATCGCCCGCGGCTCGGGAAGTGCAGGGGCTGCCGGGACGGGTAAATTGACAGGGAGGATGCCTATTCGTCCGCCTGGTCGGTTGTTGCGGGTAGGGCCGGTTTGCGCAGCTATGGGGCGGAATTTCTGACATAGTTGCGCATAGGCTTGTTCATTGCGCAACTATGTGTTTTAATTGCGCGTATAGTCTAGGCGCAAGAAAGGTGCGACGGTGGCAAGGCGGATTCCAGAAGAGGTTCTGAAAGCAATCGAGGATGCCGTGCGACACCGCGCCGAAGGCGCAAATGCACGCGACATCGCCAGTGCCTTGCCGGCAGACCTTCCGCTCCGCACACTTCAATATCGCCTGAAATATCTCCTGGATGCGGACCGTCTCGTGAAGGAGGGCGAGGGGCGATGGGCAAAATACAGCCTGCCGCCCGCCGTGTTGCAAGGCGATCTTGCGGCTCGTCCGATCGAGGTCGAGGGAGAAGCGGAGATTGCCATACCGCTTTCTCCGGCCAGCGGCGATATCCGCAAATATTTACGCCAGCCGCCTGCCAACCGGAAGCCGACCGGCTACAATCCCGCGTTCCTGGATTCATACCGGCCGAACGCCAGCTTCTATCTTTCGGAAAGAGAACGCGTCCACCTGGCAAAGGCCGGCAAGTCCAATTTTGACCGGCAGCTGGCAGGGACGTATGCGAAGCAAATCCTCAATCGACTGCTCATCGACCTGGCCTGGAACTCAAGCCGTCTTGAAGGCAATACATACTCCTTACTCGACACAAGGCGACTGATCGAGTTCGGCGAGGAAGCGGCAGGCCGGGATCACCTCGAAACCCAGATGATCCTCAACCACAAGGACGCGATCACCTTTCTCGTCGAGGCTGCCAACGAAATCGGCTTCAACCGCTATACCGTCCTCAATCTCCATGCGATCCTTGCCCACAACCTCCTGCCGGACGAGGCCGCAGCGGGCAGACTGAGGCACATTGCCGTCGGCATCGAAAGATCGGCTTTTCATCCCCTCGAAATCCCGCAGCTCATCGAAGAGTATTTCGACCAGATACTGGCGACGGCGGCGGCCATCGAAGACCCGTTCGAACAGGCATTTTTTGTCATGGTGCAACTGCCGTATCTTCAACCGTTCGACGATGTGAACAAGCGCGTTTCGCGTCTTTCGGCCAATATCCCGTTTATCAGGAGCAATCTCTCGCCATTGTCATTCACCGATGTTCCGCGTTCCATCTACACGGATGCTGTTCTTGGCGTCTATGAGCTCAACCGGACGGATTTGCTGAAGGACGTGTTTATATGGGCGTATGAGCGCTCCGCTGCGCGCTACGCCGCCGTAAGGCAGTCGCTTGGCGAGCCCGACCCGTTCCGGCTCCAATACCGTGACGCCCTGCGTACAATCGTCAGTGCCATGGTTCGTGAGCGGATGAACCGGAAGACTGCTGCCGCGCATATCGCTACCTGGACGCAAAAGAACGTCCATCCGGATGAGCAGGTACGGTTCCGCGAGATGGCCGAGAGCGAACTTCTCGGGCTGCACGAGGGAAATTTTGCGCGCTATCAACTCAGGCCGGCCGAGTTTGCCGCATGGCGGAAAGTCTGGACGGGATCGGCGTCGTGACTTCAGAGCCCTCTGCTTCTGCGCGACTGCCGGAATGGGTTCAGATCGACCAGTGGGCTGACGCGGCATCGTCTTTGGAACACCTTTCGATGTCGATGCGTCTTGTCACCGAGAGCCCGCAGGAATGGAAGTGGGCGATCATCGCTTGCCACAGCGCTTTGCAGGGCGCTCTGATCCAACATATAAACATATTGCCCTTTAAGCCAGTTCCAGTCGCTTTAGCTTCATCTCATCGACACGAACGTGGGCTAAGTCATATTGAGCTTGTTGTACAAGCCAGCTTTCGGCGCTTCCACCGAAGACCTTGGATAGTCTTACAGCCATTTCAGCGGAAACCCCGCGCTTCTCGTTCACGAGTTCTGACAACGTGGTACGCGTAACCCCAAGCGCGGCGGCTGCTGCGGTGATAGTTAGGCCCAGCGGTTCAATGCACTGGCGAAATATAAAGCTGCCGGGGTGAGGCGGGTTTTTCATGGGCATGAGCTCGTTTTCCTTTCAGTGATAATCCAAATAATCAACGTCCATTGCGGCGCGTTCGGAAAAACGAAATATTACACGCCAATTTGCACGAACCGTAATTGCCCAAAAGCCTTTTTCCTGTCCTTTGAGCGGATGAAGCCGAAACCCGGGAACATCCAGGTCCGTAACGAAAACGGCGGCATCGAGCCGCGCCAAAATGTCACGTAGCTTTACTGCGTGATCGGCAGAGATGCCGCGGAGGTCATTCTCTTCATAAAGGCGTTTTAACCCCTTGTGGCGAAAAGACCGAATCATAATACGATACCGTAATCCGTTACGTAACGCATGTCAATATATGCCGCAAAAGAGTATGTTATTTTAAGCTCTATTGGAGCGGCACCTTAGTAGCGCTAACCCGATCCCGTCGATACTTCACCAGGAATATTGGCGCGCCCATCGAAACATAAGACAGGGAACCGACCGTTTATTGTTCTAATACACAGCCATACGCATGAGTATAATTCAGTGTCAAATCGAACGAAGAGAAGGGAGACGAGGAATGAAGACACTCCTTTGCCGGGCATGGCCATGAAATTTTTCGCGCCACACGCATTTACCTATACGGCTTTGCTGACGTGCCTTGTGGCACAGCCGGCCAACGCGGATGTCTACTGGTTTACCGACGAAAATGGCGTCATACATTTCAGCAACGTACCGACGGACAAGCGTTACGTTCCCTATACGGCGGCTAATGGCGCCGTTGTCAAGAAAATAATTGCCGGTAGCCGCGATAGGCGGCCTGAGACGCCGGTCAAGGTTCAGTATAGCGCTGTCATCGACGAGATCGCGCGTACTTACGCCCTGGAAAGCGCGCTGATACATGCCATGGTCTCTGCGGAATCGGCTTACAACGCCACGGCGGTATCGAAAAAAGGCGCGGCGGGCCTGATGCAGCTAATGCCGGAAACCGCGCAGCGATATGGTGCTACCGACCGTTTCGATCCCGTACAGAATCTTCACGCCGGCGCCAGATATCTGAGTGACTTGCTGAAAAGGTTCAATGGCAATGTAAGCCTGGCGCTGGCTGCTTACAATGCCGGGGAGAACAACGTCGTCAAATACGGAAACCAGATTCCGCCGTTCCCGGAGACCAGAACTTATGTGCCGCGGGTGCTGGATCTCTATCACAAATACCGGGTAGGCATGAAGCTCGCACAACCGGAACGGAGAATCTGAGTATTCAAGAGCAAGGAGGGTCAGACTTTGTCTGATCCCCATTCCCCTTACAGCGAGACAGACGACATACCGCGAGCTATTTCGCGACGGGTGGGAGCAGAGATTGGTGGGCGCAATTCGTCGGGCTACGAATGGCAATTTTGTCCTTGGCAGCGATCGCTTCGCTGCACAGGTATCGCCTGCCACAGGAAAACGGGAAACGGGTGGCGCCCGAAAAATCAGGGCGGCCACGTAAAACGCTGGAATCAGAATCAGGTGAACTGTTTCTTTCAGGAGTGAAGAAAACCGTAGTCTGTCCGTTCGCAGTAACAGCAGTAAGTCTAGCGGGTTTAAGTCCCGTCCGGG
>JAKDLC010000243.1 GCA_030453055.1 Nitrosospira sp. | reverse complement strand
GACTCAATTGTGCGGGCAGTTTTTCCATCATGGCGCTCATGCCGCCCATATTTCTCATTTGTTGAAACTGCATTTTGAAATCGTTCAAATCGAAACTTTTCCCTGACTTGATTTTTTTTGCCAGTTTTTCAGCCTCGTGCTGATCCACGCCGCGCTGGGCTTCCTCGATCAACCCCAGCACGTCTCCCATGCCGAGGATACGCGATGCCATGCGATCGGGATGGAATGCCTCCAGTCCGGTCAACTTCTCGGCTACGCCCGCAAATTTTATCGGTTTGCCGGTGACGTGAAGTACCGACAGCGCCGCACCGCCGCGGGCGTCGCCGTCGAGTTTGGTGAGAATCACGCCGGTCAGGGGCAATGCTTCCGCGAACGCTTTGGCGGTGTTGACCGCGTCCTGCCCCTGCATTGCGTCCACCACGAATAAGGTTTCAACAGGTTTCAGCAGCGTTTCCAGCGCTCTGATTTCCTCCATCATTGCTTCGTCGATAGCCAGGCGCCCGGCGGTATCGACAATCATCACATCGTGGAAGCGCCTGCGGGCAAAGTCCAGCGCTGCGATGGCGATTTCTTTCGGCTGCTGGCCTGGTTGAACCGGAAAGAAGTCTGAATCGGTCTGTTTGGCCAGTAGTTCCAGTTGTTGAATGGCGGCGGGACGATAGGTATCGCAGGATACCAGGAGTACTTTTTTCTTTTTCTGTTCCATCAACCACTTGGCTAGCTTGCCGCTGCTGGTGGTCTTGCCGGCGCCTTGCAATCCGGCCATGAGTATGACCGCCGGCGGTACGGTAGCCAGGTTGATATCGGCCTTTTCTCCCCCCATGGTGGCGATCAGTTCTTGATGCACCACGCCCACCAGGGCCTGGCCCGGTGAAAGACTGCCCATCACTTCCTTGCCGCCGGCTTTTTCCTTGACGCGGGCGATGAATTCCTTGATTACCGGCAAAGCGACATCGGCTTCCAGCAGCGCCATGCGTACTTCACGCAGTGCTTCCTGTATGTTGGTTTCGGTCAGCCGCGCTTCGCCCCGCAGGGTTTTCATGACGCCGGAAAGCCGGCTGGTGAGATTGTCGAACATGCTAAATGCCCCTCAAGAAAAATTGGTGTAGACTAGCCGGAATTCCGCTTTAATCGCAATATTAATGTCCGGTATTCTAGCCTATCTTGTCGCCTGCCTGCTTTATGGACTGATTGGTTGGCATTTCTGGCGCACCAGATGGAATGTGCCCGCACCATCCGCAAGCGACGGCATTATAGCGCCGGGATGGGAACGTTTCGCCATTCTCGCGCCACTGGTGCTGCACGGCTATACGCTTTATCAATCTGTATTCTCGGGCGCCGGATTAAATTTCGGCGTGGGCAGCGCGGTATCCTCCATCGTTTGGCTCACCGCCATGATTTACTGGCTGTCCGGTTTCTTCTACCGTTTGGAGGGATTGCAAACCCTTATTGCACCGGTGGCGGCAGTGGCAGTTCTGCTACCCTTGGCGTTTCCTTCGCTGCGCCCGCTGGCCAATACCGAGTTACCCGCTTTCAAGGCGCACATCTCGATCGCCATGCTGGCCTACAGCCTGCTTACCATTGCCGCGCTCCATGCGCTGCTGATGGCGGTGGTGGAGCGTCGCCTGCATCATCCGGCCATGCCCACGGTATTGAGCAACCTGCCCCCGCTTCTGGCAATGGAAAAGGTGTTGTTCCGCGTTATCTGGGTGGGATTCATACTGCTTACGCTGACGCTTATCAGTGGCATCGTCTTCTCGGAAGAAGTGTTCGGCCAACCGCTCAAATTCACCCACAAGTCGCTATTCGGCATCATTTCGTGGGGTGTTTTCGCCGCCCTGTTAATGGGCAGGCAACTCTATGGCTGGCGCGGACGCATCGCCATCCGCTGGACCCTGGTTGGATTCGTTCTTCTGTTGCTGGCCTACCTCGGCAGTAAATTTGTACTGGAAGTGATACTGCGGCGCTGAACAGCTTGCAAAATACCCACTCCTTCCGATTCTGAATTTTTTCTATTCGCATAAAGGCGTTTCTTTTGGAAGACATGCCGTTGTATGTGCTGCTGATAGCGTTGGCTGTTTTATTGATTCTATCCGGATTTTTTTCTCTTTCCGAAACCAGCATGATGGCGATCGACCGTTACCGGTTGAAGCATCTCGCCAAAGAGGGACATCCCGGCGCCCGCCTGACTACGCAGTTGTTGTTGAGTACCGACAGGCTCTTGGGGGTGATCCTGCTTGGCAATAATTTGCTGAACGCTGCCGCCGCGACGCTGGTGGCGGTCATTGTTTCCAGCTTTTTCGGACATAACGATCTAGCCCTGCTTATTGGAACGGTATGCGTGACCTTCGCCATTCTGGTGATTAGCGAAATCACGCCCAAGGTGATTGCAGCGGCTTATCCGGAGCGCATTGCGCTGGCATCGAGCTATGTGCTGGCACCGTTGCTGAAGCTGTTTTCCCCGGTGGTATGGTTCGTCAACCTGTTCGTGCAGGCGCTGCTCACTATTCTGCGTTTAAAGCCCAAAGGGGAAAGCGCTACTGAGAAAATCAGTCTGGAAGAACTCAAAACCCTGGTGTTGGAAGCGGGACATTTCATACGGAAGAAGCACCAGAGTATGCTGCTCAACCTGTTCGACCTGGAGACTGTCACCGTTGACGACGTCATGGTTCCTCGTGGCCAGATCGAGGCCATAGATCTGGGGGACGACGATGAAACCATTCACAATCAGTTACTCACCTGCCATCACACCCGGCTGCCGGTATATCGGGAAACGCTTGATAACGTGATCGGTATCATTCACGTGCGCAAAGTGCTGAACCAGATGAGAAGCGGGGAGGTCACGGCCACGATACTTGAGAAAATCATGCGCCAGCCATACTTTATTCCATCCGGCACACCCCTGTTTTCGCAGTTGCAACTATTCCAGGAAAACCGCGAGCGTGTCGGTCTCATAGTAGACGAATATGGCGAATGGATGGGTCTGGTAGCGCTGGAGGATATCATCGAAGAAATTATCGGCGAATTTACCACGCACGCACCGACACAAGCGGGTACATTCGTAAGGCACGAAGATGGCAGTGTGATAGTGGAAGGCAGCAGCCTGTTGCGTGATCTCAACCGCAAGCTTGGCCTGCGGCTACCACTGGGAGGACCGAAAACCCTGAATGGCCTCATTCTGGAACACTTTCAAGACATTCCTGAGGCCGGCACCAGCCTGAAAATCGCCGATTATCCGATGGAAGTCGTCCAGACCCAGGATCGGGTCGTCAAGGTGGTGCGAATTTTTCCCAGTCTGGCGCCGTTTGAGTAAGGGCCGGAATACAGATAATTCTATCCTGACGTATCAAGGCCAAGTTTTGCTGATTTTTCAGGATGGCAGCGGTTACACCGGACATCGCCCGCTACGGTAAACGGCCACGCGTCGTCGAGATCATGGTGCTGCAAGGCAGATAGAACGCATCACCGTCAAGCCGGTTGGTGACGTGCGCTTGAACGTAGCCATTCGCCGCCATGTTTCAGGTAACCTCCGAACAAACCTCCGCGGAACGCAATTGCCGGTTTCCGCCGCATACGGCAAGAACTGCCGCACAGTTTCCATGGCATCGGCCGATGCCTGTACTCAAATCCAACAATAACGTCGGGTTTCAAGCCCTGTTCTTCTGCTTGCGCGTTGCAAAGAAGGCATAACATACCTCGCGTGGCGAATTCTCTAAATGCCCGCCACGGCAAGCGGCCGCTAAGTATGCAAAGATACTGATAAGACGATGAGAATTGGCTGTTTCGGCAACCTCCACAACAGTTGGCGGCGCAACGGGGCGATAGGCGCAATTGCGCTTCTCAGTGCTGCTTCCGGTTTCGGCGCTCTCGCCCAAACAATTCCTGATGCGGGGCAGCTTCAGCGGGACATAGAACGTAATCGCCTTCCCGATGTGGCGCCACGCCAACCCGACACGCCCCTGATCGAGGAATCCGGGCCGCCGGCGCTGACGGCGCCG
>JAKDLC010000242.1 GCA_030453055.1 Nitrosospira sp. | reverse complement strand
TAATAATCCTAATGATCCATAAACTTCTCCGCCGCGTTTTCAGCCGCAACCCGTCTGCCCCTGTTACTTCCACCCACTTTTCTTCCGCCGGAGCACACATCATCCCGCGTAAGCAGCATGGCATTACGCGCGACCGCATCAACCCCTGTGCGCTGAAAGTTACGTCGGGCCTGCAGGAGGCGGGGTATTCCGCATTCGTAGTGGGTGGTGCGGCGCGCGATCTGCTCCTGGGATTGGAGCCGAAAGATTATGATGTGGCCACGAACGCCACGCCCGAGGAAGTGCGCGCCGTTTTCCGCCGTTCACGCATTATCGGCCGTCGTTTTCGTCTGGTCCATGTGATGTGCGGCAGTGAGACGGTGGAAGTTTCCACTTTCCGTGGCAGCATAGCCACCGACGACGACGATGGGGTTACAGTCGACACCCATGCTGACGAGCATGGCCGTCTCCTGCGCGACAATATATTCGGCAGCCAGCAAGAAGACGCGCGGCGGCGTGATTTTACCGTCAATGCGTTATTTTTCGATCCCGTCAGCGAAGAAATCTGGGATTACCTGAACGGCTATGACGATATCAAGGCAAAGCGCTTGCGCATTATCGGCGACCCGCTGCAACGATATCGCGAAGATCCGGTGCGGATGTTGCGGGCGGTTCGGCTCGCGGCCAAGCTTGATATGCAGATAGACGCGGACACCGCGGCGCCGATCGGCGATCTGGCTCCTCTGTTGCAGAACGTGCCGCCGTCACGGCTGTTTGATGAAATGTTGAAGCTGCTGCTATCCGGTCATGCGTTAAGCTGCGTAATCGACTTGCGTAGCCGCGGGCTGCACCACGGCTTGCTGCCGATGCTGGACGTGATCCTGGAACAGCCGCTGGGTGAGCGCTTCATCACGCTCGCCCTCAAGAAAACCGACGCGCGCGTTCAACAGGAAAAACCGGTTTCTCCCGGTTTCCTGTTTGCGGCTCTGTTATGGCACGAGGTGCTCGCGGCATGGAATATCCGTCAAACCGCGGGAGAAAAACTGATTCCCGCCCTGCATCAGGCAATGAACGACGTATTGGCCGTGCAGAATAAAAAACTTGCCATTCCGCGCCGGTACGACGTCATCATGCAGGAAATCTGGGCTATGCAGCCGCGTTTTATGGGAAGATCAGGACGCAGGCCGTTTCGCTTGCTGGAGCACCCGCGCTTTCGCGCCGCGTATGATTTCATGTTGCTGCGTTGCGAAAGCGGCGAGACGGACATCGAGCTGGGCGACTGGTGGGAAGCATTCCAGCGCGCCGGCGCCGGTGAACGTGAAGCCATGCTGCTCAAGGATGAGACGCGAAAGAAGCGCAGAAGAAGCCGTGGCCGGCGCAAACCCGTATCCGGCGATACGGCAGGCAGTTCAACTGCGGATACGGTGAAATAACTTAATGTCATGTTCCGGGCGGCGGGTCAGCCAGACTTTCATTGCGCTGGGCAGCAATCTGGACGACCCGGCATTTCAGGTGCTGCGGGCATTTGACGAATTGGCTCGGCTCCCTTCCAGCCGCCTGCTGACACACTCCTCGCTTTATCGCAGCGCGCCGGTAGGACGGCTGGATCAACCTGATTTCATTAATGCCGTGGCGCAAGTCGAGACCGCTCTCGCGCCGCATGACCTGCTCACAGCATTGCTCGAAATCGAGCATCGCCATGGGCGGATGCGCGCATACCCCAACGCCCCGCGAACACTCGACCTGGATATGCTGATATATGACGACCTGCAATGCGACGAACGCTGTCTGGTCCTGCCGCATCCACGCATGCATCAGCGGGCATTCGTGTTGCAACCGCTTCTGGAAATTGCGCCGGATTGCCATATCCCGGGGCGTGGCGCCGTCGCTGAATTGCTGGCCGCCTGTGCGGAACAGCGAATCGAAAGAGAGCATGAATGAAGCTGAAGCTGGAAAAATATCGCCACATCGTGGTCGAGGGCCCGATCGGCGTCGGCAAAACCAGCCTGGCGCAGCGCATGGCAGCTCGCCTGAGCGGCGCACTGCTGCTGGAAAAACCGGCCGAAAATCCGTTTCTCGAAAAATTCTACGTCGATATTCCCCGTTATGCACTTCCGACACAGTTGTTTTTTCTGTTCCAGCGCGCGGATCAGTTGCAGGGCCTTGCACAAATGGATATGTTTACCACAGTGACCGTCAGCGATTTCCTGTTTGACAAGGATCAACTGTTCGCCGGGCTTACACTAAATGACCCCGAATATGATCTGTATCAACGAATTTATCGTCATCTGCAACCCAAAGTGCCGCCTCCCGACCTGGTAATTTATTTGCAGGCCTCTCCCGCGACACTGATCGAGCGGGTGAAGCGGCGCGGCAGCGCTTTTGAAAAGAATATTTCCGAGGAATATTTAGCGCGGCTAACCGACAGTTACGCCCGATTTTTTTATCAATACGAAGACGCGCCGGTAATGATGATCAACAGCGAAAATCTCAATTTTGTTGATAGTCTGGACGATTTTGATCTATTGTTGCAGCAGGTGGAACAAATGCGCGGCCCCCGGGAATATTTCAATCGCGGATAATCTAGTTCAATTCAGGAGTCAAGTTATGCGTACCACACAAGGTGCTTTACAAAAAATGCGGGATGATGGGGAAAAAATCGCCGTTCTCACTTGTTACGATGCAAGTTTCGCAACATTGCTGGAAAATGCCGGTGTCGATATTCTGCTGATAGGCGATTCGCTGGGTAACGTACTGCAGGGCGAAGAAAGCACCCTGCCGGTTACATTGGACGACATGATCTACCATACCCGTTGCGTGGCGCGCGGTTCGAGCAAAGCGTTTATCATGGCCGACATGCCTTTCGGTACGTCCCAGGTCAGCCCGGAAGATACCTTCGAGAATGCTGCCGAACTCATGGCTGCAGGCGCGAACATGGTCAAGATCGAGGGAGGCTCCGTCATGGCGGAAACGGTTGAATTCCTTACCCGGCGAGGTATCCCGGTTTGTGCCCACATTGGTCTGACACCCCAATCGGTACACCAGTTGGGCGGCTACAAGGTGCAAGGTAAAACCGGCTTCCAGGCAAAACAATTGTTTGACGACGCGGTGGCTTTGGAAAAGGCGGGTGCCGGAATGCTCTTGATGGAGGTCGTGCCAGCCACGCTCGCTAAAAGAGTTACCCGAAAACTGGCCATCCCCACCCTCGGTATTGGCGCCGGCATGGATTGCTCGGCGCAGGTGCTGGTATTGTATGACATGCTGGGTCTCTATTCCGGCAAGAAGGCCAGATTCATGAAGAATTTCATGACCGGCGCAAGCAGTATCGATGAGGCGGTGGCGAATTATGTCAGAGCGGTCAAAGCCGGAGAATTTCCGGGGCCGGAGCATGCATTCTGATTCGATCTGAATCCGGCAGCCGGACGGGGAATATGGAGATTATTGCCGATATTCCATCGTTGCGCGCATATCTTAAGCGTGAATCCTCCATTGCTTTCGTGCCGACCATGGGGAGCTTGCACGAGGGCCATTTGTCGCTGATTCGGATCGCGCAACAAAAAGCGGATTGTGTGGTGGCGAGTATTTTTGTTAATCGCCTGCAATTTGCTCCAACGGAGGATTTTGATCAGTATCCGCGCGCTCTGACCGACGATTGTGAGCTATTGAAAAATCAGGGCGTGAACGTCGTATTTGCGCCCGAAGAGAAGAGTTTTTATCCCGTGCCACAGGAGTTTATGCTGGAGCCTCCGCCGGTAGCCTACACGCTGGAAGGTAAATTCAGACCCGGATTTTTCCGTGGCGTGGCGACGGTGGTACTGAAACTTTTCAATATTGTGCAACCCCGGGCGGCGGTATTCGGTAAAAAGGATTATCAACAGCTGCACATCATGCGTGAACTGGTGCGACAATTGAATTTGCCGCTCGATATTGTTGCAGGCGACACCGTGCGCGCACCCGATAATCTGGCGTTGAGTTCGCGCAATCGCTATCTTTCAAGCGAGGAGCGTGCCGAGGCCGGGCGGCTGTACCAA
>JAKDLC010000241.1 GCA_030453055.1 Nitrosospira sp. | reverse complement strand
GATTAACCATTTCGTTCAGACGCAAATTGTCGTTCGCTTTCCGCACGTAGCCGGTAGCTCGAATGTTGCGCTCCAACGCCCATTTCTCGAAATCGAAACCGTGAGGATTGGCGCTGCCGTGCGGACGCTTGAGACGTGTCGTGATCCGCCAGCGTTCGCCCGCATTGATCGGGGGCAGTGCAGACGCCGGGTTCCCGGCATTTCCGCGTTCTTTATACCAGGCAAGAGAAATGCGTGCCGGAACGGCAGCGCCGTCCGTCAGCACTTGTTCCACGTCGAAAGCGAAACGCAGGCTGCGCTCATTGGCTTGCGGCAGTTCCGCCACCACGCCGATCAACTGGATATCGCGTCCTTCCCATTCCTGCGGAAGCGCATCGGCCAGGCGCCACTGGGCAAACGCGGCGGCCCAGAAAAATCCGGCGCCGAGGAAAACCGCGGCAAGCAGAATCTTTCCGATGACCACGAAAATGGCGCCCTGACAGCGGCAGAGTAAAAACGCGGACACAGCAACTGGCAACAACACCCACGCCCAGGCAATTTCCGGCAGGCCGGCCTGCTGTTGCAGCAGTCCTACGCCAAAGGCAAATATCAATAGGGTCAGATTCGATTGATTCAAAATAAAATAACGGCGTCTTACTTCTTCTAATAACAGGTACAGAATCAATCGAATCTGACCCTATTGATCATCTGCTATTGATCACCTTGATCCTATTGATCACTATTGATCACGCCCCATGTGCGGCATATTGCCGCGCGGCAATATGCCACATTCACAAGTAACCCCCCCCGCTACAATCAAACCGCTTCTCATTATCAGGCGTTCAACATTGGTAACGAGGAGCATGGGTAACTGTCTTGCCGGGCACATGCCACCCATGGCTTGTCGCTCTTCCCATCATTGTAGTCTGCGTCAAGGTCAACAGAACTGACGCCAAGGTATTTATTTTTCTCAAACTGTCTTGTAGACACGCGTCCTTTTTCAACCAAAGGGGCGCGCCATAATGGAGATCATTACATGAACATTACGCTTAAACATGCATTACTGATTGCCGGAATGAGCGTTGGATTCGCCTCGGCGCCCGCCAAGGCCCACATCCATCCGCTAGTCCTGGGTACTTTCGATGGACCGGTCGGGGCGATGGTCACTGAAGTCAAGAACATTCCAGGCAATTACGGCTGGATCGACGGCACCGATGCCGACTGGGGCGATTCCCACAAGGTAGCGGCCTACCAGTTCACGCTGACCCAACCCGCCGGTGTTCAGCTCTCGTTCGAACAGGCCGTGGCCGGCGGCGGGCGCAATGGACTCACCCCGGGGTTCTCTCTCTATGAGGGTGTTGCTTCATCCAGTGGCGGAGACCACGACTCGTCAGTGGGCTCGCATCTCATTCGTGACCGGGATAGCGGCGGCGCCACCACCGAGGGCTCATTTCGCGCATTGAACGACTGGAGCATCACCGACGACGCTGACCCGACGGCTGTCTCACCGAGCGTCTTCACCTATATCGGCCATGCCTATGACGGCAGCGCGGACTACGGCGCGGGCGTCATTGCCGGCGGGGACGGCGTGCTTGACCACAAGGTGTCGCACGCCTTCCACCTGGACGCAGGGACCTATACCGCATTTGTTGGGGGAAGTGACTATGGCAGCCAGCTTACCGTGGAACGCAACCTGGGCGTAGCCGGCACCATCGCGGTAGTACCGGAGCCCGAAACCTACGCCATGCTGCTGGCCGGCCTGGGCTTGATGGGCGCGATGGCGCGGCGCCGCAGGACCGCTTAACACCTCTACGGTGGCCACGAAGGACAATTATCCATCCGTGGTTTTTATTCTTAGCGGATCATTTTTGAACCAGTGAGCTATCGAGTCATTCGACCCATCCAACTTTTAAAACCAAAGGAAAACCATGAAATTAAAAACTATCCAACATTCCAGCATCAAACTCGCCGGTCTAGCCGCAGCGAGTATTTTATTCCTGGCTGCAAACCATGTTAATGCGGCAGCACCTGGCTATATTTTCCATGATCTGGGCACGGCCGGAGGACCTTTTTCCAATGCCTTCGCCATCAACGACGCAAGGCAAATCGTAGGAAGCAACAGCACCAGAGATGATGGCGAAATCTTGACCGTCTGGAACGGCACCACCATGAAGACCGGCGAGCCAAACAGCAGAGGTTGGGATATCAATTCCTTGGGGCAGATTGCCGGAGCCGTCTCTCCCAGCAGATATGGCTATTTTCACGCCGCCACTTGGGATGCCGCCACCCTGACGCGAACCGATCTCATTGACTTTACGAACGACCGCACGAGTTCAGCTTACAGCATCGCTCGCGGAATCAACGATGCCGGGCAAGTGGTCGGTCAAGCCAAGACCACAGATGGCCTCGCAATCAAGCCGATCCTGTGGAATGACGTGACTACCCCGACCGTTCTGAATACCTTGGGGGGCGCAACCGGTAAGGCCTTCGGTATCAACAATGCCGGATTCGCTGTCGGCTCAAGCTTTACCAGCGGAGATATGGCGAGTCATGCAACCCGCTGGGATGTGAATAATGGCACGGTCACCGACCTGGGCACCTTCGCTGACAACGCAACGGATAGCGCCGCGCTTGCCATCAACGCCACCGGGCAGATTGCCGGTTGGAGCAATACGCCCGGCGATCTTGCCCAGCATGCCGCTTTCTGGGAGGGTGCTACCGCCCCAATTGACCTCGGCACCCTGGGGGGTACGAACAGTCAGGCCCTGGCGCTGAATAGCGATGGAGATATCGTCGGCTGGAGCGAAATTGCCGATGGTACCAAGCATGCCACCTTTTGGGATGGCGCCGCTGCGGTCGATCTCAATAGCCTGCTGGACCCCGCTATCGCCGCCGCTGGGTGGGTGCTGGTCGAGGCCAAGGGCATCAACGACCATGACGCGATCGTCGGCTACGCTTCCAACAGCTCGTTGGATATCGATCGTCACGCCTACCTGCTATCGCCGGTGCCGGAACCCGAAACCTACGCCATGCTGCTGGCGGGCCTGGGCTTGATGGGCACCATGGCGCGGCGACGCAAGACCGCTTGAGTTGAGCCTGGCAAGCTGCCGGACTTAAAAGAAATCAATAGGGTCAGATTAACTCTGACCCTATTGATACTATTGGTACATCGTGATCAGGTGCGCAATATTGTTGACGGAAAACAGGAACTGCCAAGGCCTGACGCAGAGACAATCGAATTCGTCGGCCGCCGGCGCGGGGAAATTTGCCAGCGGAGGAGAGTGTTATTGCAGTTAGTATGATATATTGCCATACTAACGATGCTTCATAATGGCGCGCGCCCTCGCTGGTCTCATATGGGAATTTTGCTCAATCGGGCGTATGAGTAACTACGCCACTCTCTTCCAGAATCCCCCGACAAAACAAATTACTGCGCAATCATCACGCGAATTTATGAAACATCCGGGCTAAGGAATTGAAATCAATAGGGTCAGAGTCGATTGATTCTGTGCCAATCAATCGACTCTGACCCTATTGATTCCATCCAAATACACCATTCGGCTCTGAAGCTTGCGCTTCAGGCCGGATCAGATGGTTGCCAGACGCTCGACGGTATCGGGATATTGTTTCACCATCCTGATCAAAAATGCAGCCTGAGCATTCGGATGGCTTCTTCCCTGTTCCCAGTTTTCCAGTGTTCTTTCGTTGATCCTCAGATAACGGGCAGAAATCGCACGCGACAGATTAAGTCTCTGTCGCAGATCAAGCAATTCCGCCGCAGAAACTTCAGGAGCGGCGTTCATTTCAATCGAATAGTGTCTCAGCGTTATCTTGCCTTCACGTTCAGCCGCAATCGCTTCAAATCTCTCGCTCAATTCGGTAAAAAGATTTCGTTTCATGATTTTTTCCGCGCATTCAGTTCTTGTTCCAGGAAAGATTTCAGTACCTTCTTTTTTGCTGGTAATAATCAATCGACTCTGACCCTATTGATCCCTATTGATCCCCAAGAATACAGGTCCGCATCGGTGTTT
>JAKDLC010000240.1 GCA_030453055.1 Nitrosospira sp. | reverse complement strand
GCAAGGTTTTCTCGGCTCAAAGCGCTGGATGGTGGAGCTTGGAAAGCGAGGCGGGACCGCCTCGACGGACGCCAAGGCAACCGCCGCACGCCAGAATGGCAAGTTAGGCGGTCGGCCGAGAAAATCAAAAGGACCGGTCGCAGTCTAAGTTTGGATGCTGGTGCCGAAAGTCGAACGGCAACTGCTATATGACCCGCGGGTGCTGCGCTTTTAACCTGGCCTGCAACTCGAAGGCGCTGCCAGGTAACTGATAAGTACACAATTCTTACGCCAGCCAACTTTTGGGCAATTACATGGAAGCTGATTTACATTTCACAGGGAGCATTGGCGATGGTTTATCCCGTAACCACCGAACGAATGTCGGCTGAAGAATTCCTGGATTGGGAAGAGAAACAATCGGAAAAACACGAATTCATCCATGGAGAAATATTCGCCATGACCGGTGTCACGCGCCAGTATGCCACCGTGGCAGGGAATGTATTTTCATCGATCATGCAGCATCTTCGCGGTACACCTTGCCGCGTTTATATGGCGGATATGAAGCTGAAACTGGACGCGGCGGACGCCTTCTTTTATCCGGACGTGTTCGTTACCTGCGCCGAATCTGATCACCAGGCGGAACGGTACATGGTGGAGCCGCGCATGATTGTGGAGGTCTTATCCGAGTCTACCGAGGCTTATGACCGAGGCGAGAAGTTTGAAAGATACCGGCAATTTACGTCGTTGGCTGAATATGTTCTGATCAACCCCGTCAAGCGTAAGGCGGAGATATTTCGGCGGGACACCACCGGTCATTGGGTGCTTCATGAATATGGCGGGAACGATCCGATTCTTTTCGCAAGCCTGGAATTGACGATTGGAAGCTCTGTTCTTTACGACAATGTTGATTGAGGGAAACCCGTACTATGGGAGAGACATGGAGAGACATGGGGTCAGGTCTTGTTATTTGCCATGAGCTGTAATAGATAGGTCAGTCTCGACTTGTTTTCATGCCCAATTCGCTAGTTTAAGCCCATCAATCCGTTGGAAATGCTTTGTATTATTAGTGACAAGCGTCAGGTTATGAGCCATGGCACAGGATGCGATAATCAAATCGAAGTCGTCCAGACGGTTTCCCCCGGTTTCCAGTTGTGCCTTGAGTAGGCCGAATATTTCCGTCGATTCCAATCCGACGGGCACGGTTTCTATGGAGTGTTCCAGCGTTTTAATCTTCGCCAGATTGATAGCGACTTTTTGGGATTTTCTTGCGCCATAATATAACTCCATCAGTGTTATTACGCTGATGCTGATGGAGTCGTTAATATGCCGGCGCACGTTTTTTTGCACGTTCAAGTTTCCTTTCATATTGTAAATGACGGTGTCCGTATCAAGTAAAAACATCGGGACGTTCCTTGAATCGCGAGGAATTTTTTCGGGCATGTTTTATATCCGAGACGATCTCATCCGCGTTCCGGCTATCCTCCCAGGATCCTGAAAGTTCCAGGAGAACCTGCGCCGGCATTTTGGCTGCCTGGAATTGTTTCTTGTTGGCGATATAACGCTTTACCAGATACAGGATCTGTTGGCTGACCGATCTGTTTTCAGAAACTGCGAGCTCCTTGATTTGTGTATAGAGAGCGTCATCGATGCCTTTTATCTGTAAATTTGACATGTTGGTTTCTCAATAAGGAGTGATTGTAAATGGATTCATGAAATTGTAGTAATAATTCATGAAGTCGTCAAGAATTATTGTAGCGACATGTTGCGGGACACGATGACGGGGTAGAGGGGAAATGACGGGGTAAGGAAGTAGGCGTAGCGAATGTGCCTGCATAATAAAAAAATCAGAAAATATTATTGACAGCGAACAGAGTACCTACACAAGCGTCAAACTGAGAATGGTTCATAGGCATAAAACCAAATATCATAACAGGCGTAACGAAAACCGTTACTCATGTCAGGAAATCGGTAATCAGAGGACCCGCTGAGGAGCAATTGACACTATCTTTCCCTTTGTATATACTTACGTTTATACATATCTATTTCAGGAGCAAATCATGGCCGAAGCCGTTCTTGATATCAAGCAGTGGGGCAATAGCCTCGGTGTGCGGCTACCTGCCTCAGTCGCCCGTGAGGCGCATCTGTGCATTGACCAGCGGGTACGTATTTCGGTGGAAGATGGGCGAGTGATCATCACGCCGATTATCGATGTCCCGCTTACCCTGGAACAACGATTGGCGCGTTTCGACCCGGCGCGGCACGGTGGCGAAGTAATGGCAAGTCAGGCTATCGGGGCGGAGCGTTGGTAGCCACGAAGCGGCCACCATCCAGCGAACACAGCTCTTGGGTACCTGATCGCCAGGATATTATCTGGATCGACTGCAACCCGCAAATCGGTCGGGAAATGCGAGACGTTCATCCATTTCTGGTACTTTCACCGCGCGTTTTTAATGAGAAAACCTCGCTGGTCATCGGGTTGCCTATGACCACGGCAGAATACAACGCCGATAATCCCTTTGCCGTGGCAGCCGGACAAGTCACAAAGGCGAAGGTGGGGCAAACTGGAACGAGACAAGCCAGTTACGTGCTATGCCACCAGCCCAAGTCGTTTGATTGGCGTTTGCGCAATGCCAGGCCACACGCGCTCGGGGCATTATCGGATGGTCTGTTTGCTCAGGTATGTAACTGCCTGAATCAGATCATCCGTGTGGGATAGCGGATACGTAATGATCTCCTGGCATTCGCGGGGCATGAGGCGTGAGCGCCTTGACACAAATTTGTCTAAAACGAAAATACATTATGTCACTACTGTTCGACGGCAACCGTGACACTGTCGATCGACTGATGAACCTTTATCGCGCTTCCTTTGATACCATTGAACCCGTTCCATGACCGGTCCAGATTTACAAGTGCCGCTTACTTCAAAGAGAGGCGCAAAGCGCTTAGATTCCCCGCGCAGAAATTGAATGCATCAGCGGCAAGGGCCGGATGATGGATATGTATGAACGACACCTTTTGTCTGAATATCTTTTAAGGTCAAAACCTTGTACAACGTATTTTCGGGCTCGGTCTCTGCCATAACGAGGTCATAGTGCGTTTGAAGATTTAGCCAGTAAGTGGGCGTCATGTCAAAGAAGCGGGCAAGGCGCAGGGCTGTATCAGCGGAAACGCCGCGCCGTTTCAAGACAATGTCGTTCAGGCGCGTACGGGGAACGCCTATAGCATGTGCCAGTGCGTATACGCTGATATCAAGTGGCTCAAGAAACTCATCCTTGAGTATCTCGCCGGGATGAGAAATCAGGTTTCTACGGTTGTCTTTTGTTGTCATTACTCTAACTCTCAGTGATAGTCTTCAATTTTTACATCGTGCGCCTCGTTACCTTTCCAGATAAAACAGATGCGCCATTGTTTATTTATACGAATGCTATGCTCAGCCTTCCGCTCGCCTTTTAGTTTTTCCAAATATAATGCGCTCAAGCCAGTGGCGACTTCAGGATGCCAAAACCCAATTCAGCCAAGTGGTGGACGCGGCCTTGCGCGGCGAGCCCCAGCATATCACCTGTAGCGGCAAACAGGCGGTGGTAGTTCTTTCCGAGGAGGCGTTTGAGTCCCTGCAGCGTAGCGCGCACGCGGCAGCTCCTGGTTTTGTTGCTCACCTGCTGGCTATACCCAAATATAAAGATGTGGGGGGTGAAAGCAATTCTGGCAATTGACGAAGCATTCCACATTGCTTATACGCACCAACTTCAGAAGTAAACAATGACCGAAGCCTTTCTTGACATGAATATCGATAGCGGACCAAGCCCGACGTTTAAAGATTATCTCCTAAAGGGAGGATGTAGGGGTGACGAGTGGCGCGCATGAAAGAAGTTGTTGTCATCCAACATGCGATGCCATAATATTAAGGTCTCAATCTACTTAAACGAGGCTATCGCGATGGATGTTGTCGAATCCGCTGCTAGACCCAAGCCCCGCAAGCGGGCTAAGAGCCTGTTTGCAAACTCGCCACTTGCTTTCCTCGATCGCGGCGATTCGAGCCAAATTATCGAAT
>JAKDLC010000239.1 GCA_030453055.1 Nitrosospira sp. | reverse complement strand
CCCTACAAAACAAAATCCTGCGCAATCATCACGCGAATTTATGAAACATCCGGGTCTTAATTTTCCATTCCAAAGTTTAAACCATCGGCTTTAGCCGGTCGGCTTTAGTTGCGACAATATATGCTGTCAGGCTTATTACTGTGACAAAATAAGCACGCTGTAAGGTCCGATACCGATATTTCCGGCGCAAGGCATCGCGTCTCTCCCGCCGCGCGTGGCAACGGTATCGTATCCCTGCTGGTTGCTGAAATTCGGGCTGTATCCTGCATAATCGCTGTTGAAGCGCACCTTCCAAAAGCCTTCGCGCGGAAATCCTATCGAATAAGAATCGTAACCTCTATTGGCAAAGTTCGCGACGACCACCACGTCGTCGCCGGGGCCGCCCTGGTCCCAGCGATGAAACGCGATCAGCTTCTCCGAGTCGTTGCGATGATGAACATGCATCCCCTGTCCGCGCAAGCCGCGCGTATGGTTGAACCAGTTCCGTCGCAACCGGATCAGGTCGCGGTACAAATTGAGGATTCCCTCATGGCGCTGCGCCTTGCTCCAGTCGAGCTCCACATCATCGCGGAAATAGCGGTCTTCGAGGAATTCCTGTCCTTGAAAAATCATGGGAATTCCCGGTGCGGTAAAAACCAGCGCCGCCCCAAGCGTGGAACGCTTTCGGGAAAAATAACTGTCCGCATTGCCGGGCCAGATTTCTTCCGGCACACGTGCACGTCCATTCGCGTCCTCGTCATGCGATTCCGTATAGATCACGCGCCGGAAGGCGTCGCCGTTATAGCGAAGCTCCAGCGCCCGCTGCACTACACCCATGTCGCGCCCGCCGTCATTGCCGGGCACGACGGCCGCGCGGATCGGGTGAACGAAGCCTGCATCCCATTGCGCGGTGAATCCCGCGCCCCCGGCGCCCGTATCCCGCGTCAGCCATTCGTTCTGCTGCATATCCTCGGCAATGCTGAATTTCCAGGGCTGCCGGCCGCGAATTTCGTTATTGATATACTGCATCAGGCTCCAGCCGTCAGGAATGTCATTGGGAGGATAATTGTTGCTTCCGAAAATATTCCGTATCCAGCCGGTTGCGTCCCAGCGCAGACCGTCCACGAAACGCTGTTCGACCCAGCGCAGCGCGTTATCCCGAAGATATTGCCGCACTTCGTTTCGCCCGTAATCCGGCCGGTTCATCCCCCAGGGAGTCTGGTTGCGGTTGTCGTTATAAAAATAAATGCCCCCCTGGTTGTTCTCGTTCCAGCCGTCGAATTGCCAGAGATCACAGTCGTCCGGGCCGATATGGTTGTAGACCACGTCGAAAAATACCGCGATTCCGCGCTTGTGGGCTTCCCTCACAAAGTCGCGAAATCCGTTGGGCCCCCCATAGGCGCGCTCTATGGCGAACATGTAGGCCTGGTTGTAGCCCCAGGAGATATCGGTCGCGAATTCGCCCGCCGCCATGATCTCGATGACGTTGACGCCGAGGTCGCTTAGGTAGTCAAGCTTCGTTATCAGGCTGCTGAAAGTGCCGCGCGGGGTCGGACGCGTCCTGTCGTAAAGAAACGAGCCGACATGGAGCTCGTAGACTACGGCTTCATTCCAGGGCGGCGTGCCGTAGCCCGGCACATCCCCGGCCGTATCGGTCGCGGCGATGATGCTATTGCCGTTGGAATGAGTCAGCTCCCGCGCATACGGATCGTTTTTCCATAATTCTGCGCCACTGTCCCGATTGACGATGACGAACTTGTATTGGTGCCCGGGTGCCGCAGCTGCCTCGTCCGTGGACCAATAACCGTTTTCTTCGCTGAAAAGCGGCGAGGCGCTCTTGTTCCACTGGTTGAACACCCCAGCCACGCTCCCCGCGCGCGCATTGGGCGCCCAGACCCGGAAAGTCACGCCTCCTTCGAAGGCGGTGGCGCCCATGAAGGGTCTTGTCGAAACTGGCATTGCATCCTCCTTTAAATGGGTATCGCTGGTACCGGCAGCCACACATCGGACGATGAGCCTCGGCAGGCTGCTCAGTCATAGCCGCCGAACATCGAAAGAAAGGCGTCCTCGTCGGTGGGATTCATGAGGCCATGCAGATTACCTCCCCGCAGCATCACCATGTCCCCGGATTGCATCGTCCTCACTTCAAGGCAGCGCTCGCGCTCGGGCATCCTGCACCAGTCGCCCACGACCATCCATCCCCGCCCCTGCATCATCAGGAAAATTTCGGAATTATCGCGGTGGCGATGGAGCCCGATGCCGCAATCGCCTTTCATGATATGCAGATCGATGTAATTGACCGCCATGAAAGGCTCGACCGCCCGTGCGTGTTGCTTGCTGTTGAATGCATCGAACATCCACGGTTCCAGCATGCGGCCCAGTTCGTTCATTCCGGCGTACTGGCCATAGTTGGAAAGGAGGTTGCGGTATTCCAGGAAACCGACTCCGCCGTGGGGATTGGGGCTGGAGCCCACGCCGAGATAATTGTCCCAGCCACGCTTGATCATGTTGAACGCATAGCGGTAATTCGCCCCGCCGCGCGAATCCCATGCCGTGCCGTCCGCCGTGGCCCAGGCCGTTTCGACGGCCAGGGGCAGCACGGGATGCATGGAATCGGTGGGCGCAACACCCGTTACCAGGCGGCCATCGAGCGCTTCACGCGAAAAATTGAGCACATCCCCATGGACGAGATCGAGGTTCACCACCAGTTCGCCGCGATCCAGCGCCGCCTGCCCTCTGTCATCGAGCTTCGACCGGAGATCATCCGCCGGATATCCCCACAATTCAATTTCATAGCGGTGCGATAGCGGGTTATAGGGAACGGACAGCACTGTCGCTGTCGAGGCATTGCCGACCTTGAGCCACAACCCGATCCGCTCGCCGAGCGGGTACCCGGCCACCGACGCCAGCGCCGACTCCGGTCCTCCGGCGTAAGAAAGCCGGAGGAACGGCCCGCTCCAACCCCCGGCAGTCACGATGCCGCGCACCAGAAATGCGTCTGTGAGGACAAAATCGCGCACATTCTGCTTCTGGAAATCGGTCTTGTTATCCTGCTGTGTCGGATCCAGCACATCGGCGTCCTGTCCCTGCGGCCCGTAGAGCTCGAGCGAGCGGATGGGAAAGAGGTACTGCAATTGACCGGCATCGTAGTATTCCCGGCCTTCCGCGAGGGCGACATTTTCGACCACGCCCATCAGCTTGACCAGTGAATTCCCGGCGTCGTAATTGGGCGTCGTCCCCGGCTCGACGCGAAAGCAGGCATCCCCGTGCATGATTTCCATTGGTGTGCTCCGTAATATCCAGTCGTCCGAACCGAATCGGCTGTTTGTCAGGTGCTGTGATAGAGAAAAGCGATGAACTTGAGATCGGCGTTTCCGGTATTGCGTATCCCGTGCATGCCGCCGCTTTTCGTGAAAAGGACACTGCCCGGCTTCACCGGCAGGCGGCGGTAATCGTGGTACCCCAGGCCCATCGTCAACCGGCTCTCGATCGGATACAAATCCTCTCCATTCCGGTTCTTCGCATCGGTTGCGGGATCATCCCCTACCCGGAGATAGGCAATGCCCTCCCCTTCGACGATGTAATACAGCTCTTCCGATCCGATGTGCTGGTGGTTGCCCTCGACACGCCCCGGCGGAATGGTGACATGGTGAAAGAAAATCATGGAGCCGCCAAACTCCCGCTGAAAAATCCAGCGCATGTCGATGATATTATCGGGTTTCGCGTCCGGGTTGCCCGTGCCGTCCATCATGGCGTTCAGGTAGCGCACCGGCGCGATTTCCGGCGCCTGCAGGTACCAGCCACGTCGGAAATCGAGCAAGTAACTCTGGTCCAGGATGGTGTTGCTTGGGCTGCTCGGGTCGGAAGTGACCGGTTCCTGGTGGGATCTCAGGAAGGCGTTGTCCCAGGCCGCATCCTCATCCGTGATCGAAAAACCGAAAGGCATGTCACGATAGTCCTCCCGAAAGGCAAGCTGCATGCTGTTGAGCGAGGGAAGCTGCGCCATCACCCCGTCGAATTCGGGAACGCGCGTGATGGGGCCGTTGCGGCCC
>JAKDLC010000024.1 GCA_030453055.1 Nitrosospira sp. | reverse complement strand
AGGAGCGCAAAGACAATCCATTTCACACGTTTACTGAATGGGATTCGGAAGCCGACAGCATCTATGACTCGCTTCGCTAAACCACGATTTCAGCCGTGGGATGTCGTGCTTGTTCCCTTCCCCTATACGGAAAGCAACTACACTAAAGTACGTCCCGCGCTGATTGTTTCGACCGAGACATTGAGCACGAAGACGGGAAAGTATTTCCTGTCGATGATTACGAGCGCACAGCACGCACGGTCGTATGGAGATGTCCTGATTAGCGATCTAAAACTCGCCGGGTTGCCGGGCGAATCCATCATTCGTCCGAGCAAAATCACAACATTTGAGGAGGCTTTGTTTGTTCGGCGCATTGGCACTTTATCGACTAAAGACCGGAAGAAAACATCCGCTCAATTGTGTGAATTTTTGTGTGTTGAAGAGAAAGGATAGCTCAGGGGTGACCTCAATTGCCTGACGATCTTGCGCCGCTAGAAAATCTTGCAGCACATTCATGCTCCTTTCCGTTAGGGCAGCATAAACCGGGCAAATCATTTGCTATAGAGCCGGACAGTTTATTTGTTCCCTACACAAGCGGACAATCGGTAGCAATAAATGTGACTATAGAATATAGTGTACTACACGTAACACAACATGGGAGCTAACATGAGTACATTTTCAATTCGACTATCGGAAGACATAGAAAAACGCCTTGAAAACCTGGCCGTACAGACCGGGCGCACCAAGGCATTTTACGTTAAGCAAGCGGTTCTTAATCATCTTGAAGATCTTGAGGATTATTTCATGGCCGAAAAAGCCTCGGAAGATTTTCGTGCAAGGGGGGAAAAGGCAATCCCGCTTGAAGAAGTGATGAGGGAATATGGCTTGGAAGATTAGCTTAAGTCCTTCCGCAAAACGAAATATAGATAAGCTCGATATCCAGATAGGCCGCCGCATCTTAAAATTCTTGTGCGAGCGTATATCACCGCTGGACGATCCGCGTAGTATTGGTGATGCTTTAACCGGCCCAAAGCTCGGATCGTATTGGCGCTACCGCGTAGGCGACTATCGAATCCTCTGCGAGATACAAGATGATACGCTTCTTATTCTCGTGGTGGAGGTCGGGCACCGGCGCGAAGTTTACCGGAAATGAGCATAGCAAAAGCAATGGGGTCACAAAAGCACTTCCATGTGCAGTTCGCGTTCAGGCGCCATCGAAATGAACGTACTTGATTATGACTGCGAAAAAACCACGCTCAATCCGGCGCTTTTATTTTTTACAACTCTTCAAATCTACAGCAAATCTACAGGGTCAGACTCTGAGGTATCCCCACAAAATTCATACACACAATAAGCTGTTGATATAAGGATTAATGGTTGTCAGCGATTGCCATATGTGGCTGGGTGATAATCGAAATGCCGGTTGTCGCAGGAGCAAACGCGCGAGAAAGATTACCGAATAAGGATCGCGTTTGCTGGACGAATTCACGCGCACCTGTTTAGCGATCGGTTGGTTTTTTCCGGCAACACCGACACACCAAAGGAGGAAGGCGGCCAGTGCGGCGATTAACAGCAAGTTCGCTCGACGCTGTTGGCCGATGCGATTGGCGCAGGCTACGCCCAAGCCATAGCGATAACTTTTGCTATCGCGAAAGCCTTCTTCGATTTGCATGCGCGCTCGATACAGCTTCACGATCTGCTTGGCGGTGAACGCTTGTAACGAGAGGGAGGCTACCAGTAGCCAGGGCTCTTTTTCGCGCCTGGCTTGTTTTTTACTGTGATGTGACTGGCTCTGCCGACCTGATTGATTGCATCGTTGCCGCCCTTTTTTGGGTTGCCGCACCAAGACCAGAAAAGCGGACAGCGGATGCCGCCGAACCCATTGAACCGTGCCCAGGTTAGTGGGCTGGGTGGTGGCTTTCGCATACAACGATGTTGCACTGAACCATGCATCGGTGGTGTTTTGCCAACTGATAAAATCACGGTTACGGATACGCCCCACCCAATGCCAGCCCAGTGTCTGTTCGACGTAACGATAGAACGGTACGCGAAACCCGGAATCCGCTACGATGATCGGCTGACTCGCCAACGGCAGCATGGTTTTGAGTGTCGCCAAAAAGTCCTGCTGGACTCTGCGATTGCCCAATTTGGAATGGGGATGGACTTCCTCATACAAGGTTAATGCCCGGCCTTTGACCGGTAACGACGCACGCAATACATGGTGCTCCTGGTCACCGCTTAAGGGTGACCAGTCGATAAGAATAATGGGGTTGGGCAACCCCCGCACCAGCCATTGTGTCAGTGCAGTATAAAGACCCCTTCGGTCCTGATAGAGCCGGGTATTGCCGATCAAGCGATCCATGCGCTTGATCTTGTGTTTGACGAAGGCTGCATTGGAAAGGCTTCGTCCTAAGGATGTTATCGATATTTGAGCGCCGCATAAGACCGCGCCGACAGCGGCCATTAACGCTTGCAGGCGGGTGCGGTGGATTGACGGAACCGCAGTTTGAAGGTGTTTGTGTAATGTCGCGACAGAGTGCATGGGAATCTCCTGAAAAGTTGTCTATTCAAGAAAAAGTTTCATGCACTCGCCGTTTTAGATTAAATATATATCATAAGCCACTGTAATGCTATAGTATTTTATGGGGATAGCTCAGGGTCTGTCCCCTATTTTCCTCGCTAATCATCATTATAACGATGGGCTGGCATTATAACGATGGGCTGGCAAGAGCCGTCTACGCGCATTGCGCCACAAGAATGGGAATGGTCTTGCTTCCCAAATTTCCGGCAACTTCAACTGCGCGCAACGATATTGCCGGCCGCGCTCTTTCGCCGCGCCATGAGCCCAACCAAACCCAGCCCGGCCAGCATCAAGGCGTAGGAGGCTGGCTCGGGGACCACAGTGGTGATTACCTGTCCCAGGTTGTTGATCCCATATGTGCGGATCTCGGCAGAACTGCTCAGAAAGAACCCATTGGGCATATCCGCAATCGAATTAAGATCGGTCATTCCTAGGCCATTGGGGCCGGTAATGAAGGCGTGCAGAGAACCCGCTGCGGTGGTACTGTATCCCATCACCTGCCCGGAATCGTTGATGCCGTAGGCTGCGCTGTAATCTCCACCGAGCGTGCCAAGGTCGGTCATCCCGATGCTATTGGGGCCGGTTATGAAGGCGTGTGCAGATGAGTAGTTTCCATGCCGATCAAGTTCTTTCGTGGAAGATACTCCCACCACCTGTCCGGAATCGTTGATGCCGTAGGCTTCGCTGAAAATTCCACCCAGCGTGCCGAGATCAGTCATCCCCATGCCATTAGGGCCGGTTATGAAGGCGTGCCACCACGGACCGTCTGCAGTATCACTGCGTCCTACTACCTGTCCGGAATTGTTGATGCCGTAGGCGAGGCTTTCATTTCCGCCGAGCGTGCCAAGATCAGTCATCCCCATGCCATTAGGGCCGGTTATGAAGGCGTGCCCAGGACCGTCTGCAGTATCACTGCGTCCTACTACCTGTCCGGAATTGTTGATGCCGTAGGCGAGGCTTTCATTTCCGCCGAGCGTGCCAAGATCAGTCATCCCCATGCCATCGGGACCGGTGATGAAGGCGTGGACACCTCCCTGGTAACTGTATCCCACGACCTGTCCGGAATCGTTGATGCCGGTGGCTCCGCTGCTAACTCCACCGAGCGTGCCGAGATCGATCATCCCCATGCCATTAGGGCCGGTTATGAAGGCGTGGGAAGTATCGTCCCCGATGCTACTTACCCCCACCACCTGTCCGGAATCATTGATGCCGTAGGCGTAGGTGTTAGGCCCACCCAAAGTGCCGAGGTACGTCACCTCGCCGTCAGGGTTCACAATAACTGGATCATACGCATAGGCCCGAGCAAAGGCCGGAGATCCAAAACCTGCGCTTACGCCAAGAACTGCCCCAAGGATCAGGATTAAACCGCGGGTTTCCAAAGATGCACATCGTTTCATGGCAGGGCGCTCCTAAAAGAGAGTCAGGATAGTCTCATCACCCCACCCCTATACTCCGGTCACGATACAAAGTAAATAGTACTTTTGATTTTTCCGCTGGGTAGGATGGAACGTATATATTCCATCAAAGCTTTTCAGGCGGACCCGGCAGCGAGCCCGGCAGCATTGCACGGTTTAACGATTGCTGCTCGCGTTCAATGAGGCAGCGATCTTTGTGAAGCCTGTAGAATCGCCGCGCCCGGCCAGGAGCCCCGCGACCGAAATATCTTCATCGAGCTCGTCCCAATGGAGAAACTACCATGGAAATCACACTCCAGCTTGATCCTGACATTGACTGCCGGCTGAACCAACTTGTTGAGCAATACGGCCACAATCGGGACGATCTTTTGGACTGCTTGAAACGATTGCTTGTTCTACCCCATGCACTCAAATCCTATGCAACTTTACTGTCGTTTGTTTAAACGCACCCATTTTTGGAATGGCGAGCTGAGGGGCGTATCCAACAACGCCTGAAATGCATGCTCCATGGCTGAGAGAAAACGTGTGGCTACGGGCTCCGATGCCTCGCTTACAATATACGTCCATATCTCGGCAAGGTCGGCCTCAGCCGCGTCCGTCAGGCGGAAGGTTTGCGTGCGGCCAATAACTTTCTCCCTCGTTCAATGATCCGGTCGGCATTGAATTCACGCAGCCGGCCTGCCGCAACATCGGCCAGCCCTTTGTCGATATCGGCCTTGAGCGCTGTGATTTCCTCGTGTTGAATCGCGCGCTTGATCTTCCAGTCACGCAACGCTTCGCGCACGACTTCGCTGGTGGAAGCATAATTGCCCTCCGCCACGGCGGCTTTGACCACTGCGGCCAGTTCACCTGGCATAGTAATAGTCAGACGCTCAAGTTCTGCCATGTTGATCTCCTCAAAGTAGAGGCCTAAAAAGTCATACTTTATCATACTGCCCGGCTCGTGCGTCCGGATATCCGGTCCTTATTTTTCCCGCCCGGCCACGTTTACGCCCGGAAAACCGGCTCCCGCGATCTTTCAGTGTACGTTACCGTACAGATAGACTTCCGGACAGTGCGTATTTTCCATGCGAACAGCTAGCTCATTCCCGGAATGAGATAGAATGCTCATTCCCGGCAGATTGCCGGGAATGAGATAACGTCTTTTGCCTCTGCCCGAATAAGAACGCCCAAGCCCGTATAAACGGCGGGGTCGCGGCGAACCCTTGCTTCGCAGCTGTGCAACGGTCTGCGCCACCACACTCATCCGCCGCTTTACCGGAGATCGACATGAGCCAATATCAAATCGCCGTAGTAGCCGGCAGCCTTCGCCGCGATTCATTCAACCGCCAGCTGGCTGGCGCCGTTGTAAAGCTGGCGCCACCCGAATTTTCCTTCAAGCAGTTGCAAATCAGCGACTTGCCGCTCTACAATCAGGACGACGACGAAAACCCGGCCGAGCCCGTCAAGCGGCTGAAAAGCGAAATCACCGCCTCGCAGGGCCTCCTGTTTGTCACGCCCGAGTACAATCGTTCGATGCCCGGCGTGCTCAAGAACGCCATCGATCACGCCTCCCGCCCTTACGGACAAAATGCCTGGGCAGGCAAGCCCGCCGGTGTGCTGGGCGTCTCGATCGGCGCCACGGGCACGGCCGTAGCGCAACAGCATTTGCGTAACGTTCTCGCGTACCTGGACGTGCCGACGCTTGGCCAGCCCGAAGCATTCATCCAGGTCAGGGAGGGGTTGTTCGACGAGGCCGGAAATGTCGGCGTCGGCAGCAGGGAATTCCTGCAAAAATGGATGGACCGCTATGTGGCCTGGGTAAAGAAGCACGCTTGACCGAAGCCGAAACAGTGGTTCTCCATATAAACCGACCCCCTGCTCCCGACCGTTTGCAGAGGGTGTACCCACGCGCCATGGAACAAGAAAACGATCCGCTCTGGTATAAGGATGCCATCATCTATGAGTTGCACGTCAAAACTTTTTTTGACGGCAATGGTGACGGCGTCGGCGATTTTCCGGGCCTGATCTCCAAGCTCGACTATCTGCAGGAGCTGGGCGTGAATACGCTCTGGCTGCTGCCGTTCTATCCCTCGCCGGGACGCGACGACGGCTACGATATTGCCGACTATCACAACGTCCATCCGGACGTAGGCGAGATGGCGGACTTCCACAGGTTTGTCGACGAAGCGCATCGCCACGGCTTGCGCGTGATTACCGAGTTGGTCATCAACCACACGTCGGATCAGCATCCCTGGTTTCAGACGGCGCGGCGTTCACCCCCCGGTTCGAGCAAGCGCGACTACTACGTATGGAGCGATACCGATACCAAATACAGCGGGACGCGCAGCGTCTTCACCGACACGGAGAAATCCAACTGGGAGTGGGATGAGGCAGCCCAGGCCTATTACTGGCACCGCTTTTTCTCGCACCAGCCGGACCTGAATTTCGCCAGTCCGCACGTATTCAAGGCAATGATGCATGTGATGGGATTCTGGCTCGATGCCGGGGTGGATGGTTTGCGCCTCGATGCGGTGCCCTACCTGTGCGAGCGCGACGGCACCAGCAGCGAGAACCTGCCGGAGACACACGCGGTGATCAAGCACATGCGCGCGGAGTTGGACAGCCGCTACCACAACCGCGCGTTTCTGGCGGAGGCGAATCAGTGGCCCGAGGATGTGCGCGAGTATTTTGGCGACGGCGACGCATGCCATATGGCCTTTCACTTTCCGCTCATGCCGCGCATGTACATGGCCATGGCGCAGGAGGATCGCCATCCGATCGTGGAGATCATGGAACAGACGCCTGACATTCCGGACAACTGCCAGTGGGCGATATTTCTGCGCAACCATGACGAGCTGACCCTGGAGATGGTCACCGACCGCGAGCGGGACTATCTCTACCAGACGTATGCGATCGACCCTCAGGCGCGCCTCAACCTCGGCATCCGCCGCCGCCTCGCGCCACTGCTGGACAACGACCGGCACCGCATTGAACTGATGAATCTCCTGCTCATGACCATGCCGGGCTCACCGATTCTCTATTACGGCGACGAGATCGGCATGGGCGACAACCTCCTGCTCGGCGACCGTAACGGCGTGCGGACGCCCATGCAGTGGCGCGGGGTGCTCAACGGCGGTTTTTCCACCGCCGATCCCGGCTGCCTGTTTTCACCGCCCATCGTCGATCCCATGTACGGCTTCGCCGCGGTGAATGTGGAGTCGCAGCACCGCAGTCCCTCGTCGCTGCTCAACTGGACGCGGCGGCTGATTGCGATGCGCAAGTCGCACCGCGCTTTCGGCCGCGGCACGCTACGTTTTCTGCGGCCCGGCAACCGCAAGATTCTTGCCTATCTGCGCGAGCACGAGGAGGAAACGATTCTGTGCGTGGCCAATCTCTCGCGCGCGGCGCAGGCGGTGGAACTGGATTTGAGCGCCTTCAAGGGCAGAGTGCCGGTGGAACTGATGGGCCGCAGCAAATTTCCCCCCGTCGGCGAACTGCCTTATCTGCTCACCTTGAGCGCCCATGGGTTCCATGCCTTTCGTCTGGCCGCCGATGTGGAGGCGCCGGCCTGGCACGAGGAGCGCCCGGTGTCGCCGGACCTGCCGGTGCTGGTGCTGATAGAGACGGGATGGCGCAGCCTTTTTGGCACGGAGGACCCCGAGAGCGTAAACCGGCCGATGGTGCGCCGGGCGCGGGCTCAGCTGGTGCAGCAGATCATTCCGCGCTTCTTCCGTTCCCAGCCGTGGTTCCCGGATAAGGATGCGGCGCTGGAGACGTTCGAGTTACGCGACGTGCACGAGTGGTCCGCCGAGCCCGACAGTTGGCTGTTGGCCACGGTTGTATTAACGCTCGCCAATGGCGAAACGCATCGCTACGCGATCCCGTTGACGCTGGCGTGGGAGGACGAAGACGAAGGCCGTGTGAGTACGCTGCTGCATGTCACGCTGGCCAAGGTGCGGCGGCGCGCCCGAATGGGGGTAATGTTTGACGCGTTCTGGGACGATGCCTTTTGCCATGCGGTGGTATCAGGCATGGAACACGGCTCGACGCTGTCGTTCGGCAACGGTCAATTGCGGTTTCAGGCGACCAGCGCCTTTTCCGGTTTCGCCGATTCAATGACAACGGCAATGACAACGGCGGCGGCAGCGGCGACAGTAACGACGACGGTACCGGAGACGGCACCCGCAGCGATGAGGCCAACGGTGCCGCGTACCGTTTCCGCACACGGGCGCCTGCTGGTGAACCTGGGCGATCAGCTGGTGTTGAAGGGCTACCGTTGGCTGCTCGAGGGCGTACACCCGGAGCTGGAAATGTCGCGCTTCCTCACGGAAACGGCAAAGTTTACCTACATGGCGCAACTGGCGGGCACGGTGGAGTACTCCGATAGCGAGGGACATCGCTCAACGCTGGCGATCCTGGAGTGCTACGCCAAGAACCAGGGCAGCGCCTGGACCTATACGCTGGCCTATCTCGAGCGTTTCCTGGACCAGTGCCGCGCATCGCTGGCGCGCCCCCTGGACGCGCGGCATGCGGCTTATATGGACTTGATCAAAACCCTGGGCCTGCGCACGGCGGAATTTCACCAGGCGCTCGCGCTGCCCGACACTCCAGTCATTCCCGACACTCCAGTCATTCCCGCGAAAGCGGGAATCCATTCGGCGGAGGATGAGGGACTCTCCCCGAATCCCGGAGCCGCAGGCGCCTTTGGCAGCGAACCCATCACAGCGGACGATATTACCGAGTGGGTGAACAGCGTGCGCGTGCAACTGGATGCGATGTACGTATTGCTGGAAGCGGAACTGCCGCAGCTGCCCGATGCGGTGCGGCCCATGGGCAATGCTCTGGTGGCGGCCCGGCGGCGGCTCTACCGGCGCATCAGGCACGCGGCAGCGGTGCGCCCGGGGGCAACCGGGGCGACCAAGGCGCGCTGTCACGGCGACTATCATCTCGGCCAGGTGTGGTTATCCAATAACGACTTTCTGATAACCAACTATGGTACCGAACCAGGGCGTCCCTGGGCGGAGCGCCGCTGGAAACATACGCCGCTGCGTGATGTAGCCGGCATGCTGTTTTCATTTTCGCAGGCGGCGGCGGCCGCGCTGGACTTCGTCCATGGGGCGGCCGATTCCCCTGAAACGGACGCGGCGCTGCGGCAGGTTGCGGATACCTGGCAAGCGCTGGCAAACCGCGAATTCCTGAAGACCTACCGCAGGGCGATGAAGGGACATGCCTTGTTTCCTTCCGATGCGAGAACCGTGGATACGCTTGTCACCCTGTTCATGGTGGAAAAAGCCGCCGTCAGCCTGAGCGGCGCGCTCGCGCAACGTTCGAAAACAATGGGTTCCATCATGGGGCAGTTAATCCAACTTGGCCAGCCCCGCCAGCGGAAAAGATAGGCGGTGAACATCGAAACGGGCTTGCTTGCACGACGGCATGACATGCCTTTCGGGGCGCAGATCACGGAACGGGGCGTGCGCTTTCGCCTGTGGGCGCCCGGCTGCGAACGCGTGGCGCTGTGCGTCGCCCAGCACGAGATGGCGCGCGAACCGGGACAGCGCGAGCGGGTGCTGCCCATGGATGCGTGCGGCGACGGCTGGTTCGAACGCATCGTATCCGATGCCCACGCGGGGACGCGCTATCGCTTCGAGGTGAACGATGGCCTGCGCGTGCCGGATCCGGCCTCGCGCTTCAACCCGGACGATGTGCACGGCGCAAGCGAGGTAATCGATCCGGCGAGCTTCGGCTGGCGGGACGCGGCGTGGCACGGGCGTCCATGGGAAGAAGCCGTGATCTATGAGCTGCACGTAGGCACGTTCTCGCCGGAGGGAACCTTCGCCGGGGTGATGGCCCGGCTGGACTATCTGGCGGCACTCGGCGTGACCGCGATCGAGCTGATGCCGGTAGCGGATTTTCCGGGTGCGCGCAGTTGGGGCTATGACGGCGTGCTGCCCTTTGCGCCGGACAGCCGCTACGGCCGCCCGGACGACCTGAAGGCATTGATTCAGGCCGCGCATGCGAAGGGCCTGATGGTGCTCCTGGACGTGGTCTACAACCACTTCGGGCCGGAGGGGAATTATCTCCACGTTTACGCAAAAAAGTTCTTTACCGAACGTCACCACACCCCATGGGGTGCGGCGATCAATTTCGATGGACCGGGCAGCCGGGACGTACGCGGGTTCTTTATCCACAATGCATTATACTGGCTGCACGAGTATCACTTCGACGGCCTGCGCCTGGATGCCGTGCATGCGATCGTCGACGACTCCGAGCCGCACATTCTCATCGAACTGGCGGAGCGCGTGCATGCGAGTATCGGCCGCGAACGTCACGTGCACCTGATTCTGGAGAACGACGCCAACGAGGCGCGCTACCTCGGTCGCGGTCCCTCCGTCGCCCGGTACGACGCCCCGCATGTCACCCCGCATGTCACTCAATACGATGCCCAATGGAATGACGACATTCACCATGCGCTGCACGTTCTCGCCACCGGTGAGACGGATGGATATTACGCGGACTACGCCGACACGCCGATCCGCCACCTCGGGCGCTGCCTGGCGGAAGGATTTGCCTACCAGGGGGAAGTGTCCGCCTATCGCGACAATACAGTGCGCGGCGCGGCGAGCGCGCACCTGCCGCCGCAAGCCTTCGTGTCTTTCCTGCAATGTCACGATCAAGTGGGCAACCGCGCCTTCGGCGAGCGCATCACGGATATCGCGCCGGAGGCCGCGGTACGCGCGGCCGCGGCCATCTATCTGCTGGCTCCAGGCATTCCCATGCTGTTCATGGGCGAGGAATTCGCCGCCAGGTCGCCTTTCCGGTTCTTCTGCGACTTCGGCAGTGAACTGCGCGAAGCGGTAACGCAGGGCCGGCGGCGTGAATTTGCCCGATTTGCGCGCTTCGCCGATCCGGCGATGCAGGCAGCCATACCGGACCCGAATACGGCAGAGTCCTTCCTCGCCTCAAAACTCGACTGGGATTCGCTCGAGGACGAGGCGCACGCGGGCTGGCTGACCTATTACCGCGATCTGTTGCAACTGCGGCGAGAAAGCATTGTGCCGCGCCTGCGCGGCATCGGGGGACATGCGGCGAAATACGAAGTGTTCGCGCCAGGCGGCTTGCTGGTGCAGTGGCGTCTGGGTGACGGTTCGACGCTGCGGCTGCTGGCGAATGTTTCGAAGGAGGAAATTCGCGCAGCCGCGCCGGCCGGACAGACGGTTTTTGCCTCGTCAGCGGACGCAGCAAAAGGCATGCTCGGTCCATGGTCCGTGGTATGGACGCTCGAAATTGAGGAAGAAAATACATGAGCGATCCGCTTGACCAATTGTGCGATTGCTATGGCGTGCTGCCCCGGTACAGCGATATCTGGGGCAATACCCATCACACCTCCGAGGCCGCCAAGCGAGCCCTGCTCGCGGCCATGGGCGTGGCGGCGAACACTGAAGAAGAGGTGGCCACGTCCTTGCAAGCTTTCGAGCGGCGCAAATGGGAGCGGCCGCTGCCGCCGGTACAGGTGGTGCGCGAGCCGGCGCGGCCGCATCGCATCGCCATCGCTTTGCCGGCGAGCGAGGATCAGCTGGCCTACCGCTGGTGTCTGCGCCGGGAGTCCGGCACCGAGGAGCGGGGTGAGTTCGTTCCCGCCGCGCTGGAAGACACGGAACGGCACCGCCTCGACGGCGAAAACTTCGTGCGGCGGGTACTGGCGCTGGATCTTGCGGTGGAGGCGGGCTATCACCGCTTCTCGATCGAACGCGCGGATCAGCGCGGCCCCACCGGCGAGATGCCATTTATCGTCGCGCCCGCCGCCTGCTACGAGCCACCGGCGATTCAGGGCGAGGGGCGGGTGTGGGGTTTCGCGGTCCAGCTCTACGGCATTCGCTCCGAACACAACTATGGCGTCGGCGACTTCGGCGACCTGCGCCGCCTGATCGAATTTTGCGCCGAAGCCGGTGCCAGCGCGCTGCTGCTCAATCCGCTCCATGCGCTATTTCCGGACGCGCCGGAACATGCAAGCCCGTACAGCCCCTCCAGCCGCGCCTGGTTCAATACGCTATACCTCGACATCGAGGCCATTCCCGATTTTGCCGAGTGCGAGGAGGCGCGCGCGATGGTGCTGGCGCCACCGTTCCAGGCGCAACTGCGGGCGCTTCGCGCGACGGAGCAGGTGGACTACCGCGGTGTCGCGGAGGTGAAATCGAAAGTCGTCGAGTGCCTGTACCGGCATTTCCGCAGCCGTCACTTGACCCACCACACTGCCGAGGCGCGGGCCTTCCGCGCCTTTCAGGCCGAACACGGCGAGAGTCTGCGCAAACAGGCGCTGTTCGAGGCGCTGCAGGAATATTTCCGCGCGCAGGACAGTACCGTGTGGGGCTGGCCGGCATGGCCGCAACCCTACCGCGATCAACACGCACCGGAGGTGGCGGCATTCCGCGACGCCCACCCGGACCGGGTGGAATACTTCGAATACCTCCAGTGGCAGGCTTTCAGACAGCTGGGCGCCGCCGGCGCACGGGCGTCGGAGGCGGGCCTCGGCATCGGCGTGATGCTGGATCTGGCGATCGGCGTGGCGGAAGGCGGCGGCGCCACCTGGACGCGGCGCGAACTCTTTGCGCTGGGCGCAAGCGCCGGCGCGCCGCCGGACGACTTCAATCTTCTCGGGCAGGACTGGGGCCTGCCGCCCTGGATACCCCATCGACTGACCACCGCGGCCTACGCGCCTTTCATCGAGCTCTTGCGCGCCAACATGCGCGATTTCGGAGCGCTGCGGCAAGACCACATCATGGGGCTGCGCCGCCTGTTCTGGGTCGTGCGCGGCCTGCCCGCCGCGGAAGGCGCCTACGTGCGCTACCCGTTCGAGGACATGCTGGGAATTCTCGCCCTGGAGAGTCAGCGCAACCGCTGCCTGGTCGTGGGCGAGGATCTGGGCACGGTGCCAGACGAAGTGCGTCAAGCTCTGCAGCCCATGAACGTGCTGTCGACGCGGTTGTTGTATTTCGAGAGACGAGACGACGGCCGGCTGAAACCGCCGCGAGAGTATCCGGTGAACGCCGCAGCCGCCGTTACCACGCATGATCTGCCGACCCTGGCCGGGTTCTGGCAGGGAATGGACATTGACCTGCGCGAACAGCGGCATCTGTTCCCCGATGACGAGAGCCGGAACCGGCAGATCGTCGAGCGCGCCGCGGACCGTGCCCAGTTACTGGTGGCGCTGGAGGGCGAAGGCGTACTGCCGCCGGGCAGCGGCCTGCACCAGGTCGATTTTCCCGAGATGACGGCGGAGCTGGCCGCGGCGGTGTACACGTATCTGGCGCGGGCGCCGTCCAGACTGCTGCTGGTGCAGATGGAGGATGGTTTCGGCGTACGCGAGCCGCCGAACCTGCCGGGCACGGTGGCGCCGGCCTACCCTTGCTGGCGGCTCAAGATGCCGCTCAATCTGGAAGAATGGCACGGCAGCGCCTGGCTGCAAGGGTTGTTACATGCGCTGCGGCGGGAGCGGCCGGCCTTGCATCCGCCCGGCGCCGCCGGGAGCCTGGCCGCTGAAGGTATGGCGGCGGAAGAGGCGATCGCCGAGGGCGTAAAATTATGGATTCCCAGGGCGACTTACCGGCTGCAAATGAATCGCGACTTCAATCTGCGGCAGGCGACGGCGCTGGTTCCGTATCTGGACGAGTTGGGGATCAGCCACTGCTA
>JAKDLC010000238.1 GCA_030453055.1 Nitrosospira sp. | reverse complement strand
CGCCCGGCCACGAGCAATACACCCGCAACATGGTGACGGGGGCTTCCACCGCCAATCTGGCCATCATTTTGATCGATGCGCGCAAGGGCGTGCTCACCCAGTCGCGCCGCCATGCCTATCTGGCCAGCCTGGTGGGTATTCCTCATCTGGTGGTGGCGGTCAACAAGATGGATCTGGCGGGCTATTCCCATGAAATATTTGAACGAATCTATAAGGACTTCGCCGCTTTTGCCGAGGGACTCAAGCTGAGTAACGTCGTATACATCCCGATGTCTGCCCTGAACGGGGATATGGTGGTCGAGCGCGGGGATAACCTTGGCTGGTACAAGGGCATGACGCTGATGGATTTTCTGGAGAGTGTTCCCATCGATCACGACATCAATCTGGAAGATTTCCGATTTCCGGTGCAGTGGGTGTGTCGTCCGCAAACCGAGGAGCTGCATGATTTTCGTGGTTACATGGGGCGCATCGAGTCTGGTTTCATCGGTGTCGGCGATACAGTGAAGGTGTTGCCCTCCGGGTTGACTTCACGTATCAAGGAAATCGTAACTTATGACGGTTTCGTCGATCGTGCGGTCGCGCCGCAGTCGGTCACGCTGACCATTGAAGATCATCTGGATGTTTCCCGTGGCGATATGCTGGTAAAAACGGTGGGAGAAGCGCCGCGGGTCATGAAGGAATTCGACGCGATGCTATGCTGGTTGTCCGAGCAGAGCCTCGACCCCCGGCGTAAATATCTCGTCAAGCACACGACGCGGGTTGTAAAGGCGATGGTGACACGGATAGATTACCGCGTGGACATCAATACACTACATCACGAAGCGGCGGATACCTTGAAAATGAACGACATCGGGCGGGTGGTGCTAAAAATGCACCAGCCCCTGGTGTGCGACGAATATCAGCATAACCATGCCACTGGCAGTTTTATCGTCATTGACGAAGTCAATAACAATACCGTTGCGGCGGGCATGATCTGTCCGGAAGTCAATTAATCCGGCAGGTTTCAACTCATTTTCCGGTGATTCGGCGCAAGGCTGCAAGGCTGTTTATTCCGGATGTTTCATAAATTTGCGTGATGATTGCGCAGGATTTTGTTTTGTAGGGGGATTTTGTGAAAGAGCGGCGTAGTGACTCATACGCCCGACTGAGCAAAATTCCCATACGAAACAAAAGACCAGCAAGGGCGCGCTCAATTTATGAAACATCCGGGTTACGTTGCGAAGCGACAGGGCGGAGAGGGCAGCCTTGCCGCTTTTATTATTTTTTAGCGGTGAAAAACATAAATTGAATAGGGGTATAAAACTTTAATCACAGTTACGCTCTAATAAGAAATAACGGTAACGTTTGTTGCTCCTTCTTTTTCGACGCATCTTCATACAATCAATGACTTTATCATGACAAGCTTACGATCGGCGCTTCAACCCAAACCTATGCCGGCAACCGCGGTGACCTCTCCGGTGCTTGGATTCGACATTGACTTGGCCGACCTGTATCGCCGCGACGGGCTGGTACGGCTGGATCAGGCATTTCTCGATTTTCTGCACGAAGGGGAAGCCGGGCTGCGCGCCCGCCTGGATCATGCTCGTGCTTATCCTGATAGCCTGGATCGCAAAGATGAATCCGCTCTGCTGATCGAGATCGCCCCGTGGATGGAAGATTTCATCGCCAAATTATTCGGCATCGAAAAAGAAGTCAGCGCGCTCGCCACCCGCCATCATCAACTGGCTCCGCTTTATTCCTGTAAAAGACAGTTCGTGCAACGCCGGGCGATGAATAAAGTGAGTGAGGAGGAAGCGATTGCGGTGGACGGGATTTCACTGGAAGAAAAACTGGCTGCTGAATTCGGAACGCCTTTTTCCGAGCTGGCTTTTGCAACCGCGGTTACAAAATGGCTGCCGGATGAGGATGCGAACGAAGAGCGGCTCAAGGCGGCTTTGCTCTATGCGGCGTGGGCGCTGAAAACACCGGCGGGGCGAGAGCGTAACCGCGACGGGGTATTGTTCAAGGCCCCCGCCAAACTCGATTATTTGCATCTCTTGTCGACGGATATCGACAATGCCGCCGGCTATACCGTTCACAGGCTTCATCATATACGCCGCCGGGAGGGTTTCGCACTCACCGATCCGGGTACCGATCTGGTAGGCGCCCTGGATGAGGCGAATTACTGCATTTGGTGCCATGAGCAAGGAAAGGATTCGTGCTCGAAAGGGTTGAAGGAAAAACCGAAGACGCCTGAAGAGGCCCCCTCGTTCAAAAAGAGCCAGCTTGGTGTGCTTCTCACGGGGTGTCCGCTGGAAGAGCGCATTTCCGAATTTCACAAGCTCAAGACCCAAGGGGTGGCCATCGGCAGTCTGGCAATGATTGTGGTGGACAATCCCATGTGCGCCGGTACGGGTCACCGGATTTGCAACGACTGCATGAAATCCTGCATCTACCAGAAGCAGGAACCCGTCGACATCCCCCAGGCTGAAACACGCACACTCAAGGATGTACTCGAGTTGCCCTGGGGTTTTGAAATCTATAGTCTTTTAACCCGATGGAATCCGCTGGATCTGCACCGGCCGGTGCCGAAGCCGCCTACCGGCCGGAAAGTACTGGTAGTGGGTATGGGGCCTGCGGGATACACTTTGGCGCATCATCTGATGAATGACGGTCATACCGTAGTAGGCGTCGATGGCCTCAAAATCGAGCCCTTGGCGCCGGATCTTGCCGGAGTGAATCAGCAGGGAGAACATGTTCCGTTCAGAGCCATCCGGGATGCGGGCGAACTCGATGAGAATCTGGATGAGCGCATGCCGGCGGGTTTTGGCGGTGTTGCCGAATACGGCATCACGGTGCGCTGGAATAAAAATTTTCTCAAATTGCTGCGCTTGCTTCTGGAGCGGCGAGAAGAGTTTGCTCTTTTTGGCGGCGTCCGCTTTGGCGGTACCCTCACCGCCGACGACGCCCTGGCCATGGGGTTCGATCATGTGGCGCTTGCCGCGGGTGCAGGGCGTCCCACCGTGCTCGATATGCCCAATGGTCTGGCGCGGGGAGTTCGCGCCGCGTCCGATTTTCTGATGGCGTTACAGTTATCCGGTGCGGCTCAGATGAATTCTGTCGCCAATATGCAGCTGCGTTTGCCGGTGGTGGTGATCGGGGGAGGTCTGACCGCCATCGACACGGCAACCGAAGCGCTGGCTTATTACCCCGTGCAAGTGGACAAATTCCTTCGCCGTTATGAGATTCTTGCCGCCGTGCAGGGTGAAGCGACCATCCGCGGAGCATGGGATGAGGAAGAGCGGGAAATCGCCGAAGAGTTTCTCAGTCATGCCCTTGCCATCCGCGCGGAGCGCAAGGAAGCGGAAAGGGAAGGACGAGCGCCGCGCATACTGGAACTGCTTCAATCGTGGGGGGGCGCCACCATCGCTTATCGAAAGCGGCTCATCGACAGCCCGTCCTATACGCTCAATCACGAAGAGGTCGAAAAGGCATTGGAGGAAGGCATCTGGTTCGCCGAGGGTCTCACGCCGCTACGGGTGGAAATCGACAGGTGGGAACACGCGCAGTCTGTCCGGTTCGCGGTGCAAGTCCTGGATGAAACAGGGTCATGGCAAAAAACCGGGCAGGCTGAATTGCCCGCCCGGGCCGTTCTGGTTGCAGCGGGAACGCAGCCTAACACGGTACTCGCCAGAGAAGACAATAAACATTTCAAACTGAACGGGCGGTATTTCGCGGCTTGCGATGAAAACGGCGATCCGGTTAGCCCGACTCGCGCCAACCCCAAGCCGGAAACCTCGATGGTACTGTTGAGCCGGTGCGAGGATGGCCGCTTCATCAGCTTTTTCGGTGATCTGCACCCCTCTTATTCGGGTAATGTGGTAAAAGCCATGTCCAGCGCCAAACAGGGTTATCCGGTGGTAAGCCGGATGCTCGGACGCGTGGCGCCGGCATCCACAAAATCGGCCGAGCTGTTTTTTGCTGAAATCAACGGACAATTACGCGCCACTGTACATAAGGTCGAGCGGCTGACTCCCAACATTATCGAGGTCGTGGT
>JAKDLC010000237.1 GCA_030453055.1 Nitrosospira sp. | reverse complement strand
GATCTTACCTTACTCAGGCGAAATGTCTCGAGCCGGCAGCCGGATCAGTATGAACCCGAAGCCCCTACCACCCAATTACAGTCGGAAACCAGGCACATCCCGCCGAACTCCTTCAACCTCGTCCGCAGCGCCGTAACGATTCTCTCTGCCTGCTTCTCGTCGCAGGCAAGGATCACCAGGGCGTTTCTTTCCTGCAGGGCGTAATCGTCCGGGCGCCGCTCGCCGCGCGATCCGAGGCCGCCCGCATGTTTGATGACCGTATAGCCCCGCACGTTGGCCGCGTGCAACAAGTCAAGCAATTTCTCGACCGAGTCTTCATCAACGACGATTTCGATGCGTTTCAGTGGTATCAGAACGTCTGAACTCATAATCCGGTTTCTCCCAATAGTGATTGCGCGATAATCTGAATTTGAATGCTCTTTCGATCAGATTGAAGACTTATTCAAAAATATTCATGCCTATGAACCATTCTCAGTTTGACCCTTATGTAGGATGGGTGAAGCGTAGCGCAACCCATCAAAACCCGAATTGAACCAGCATCAAATCATGAGCAAGCGATGGGTTGCGCTCCACTCCACCCATCCTACTGAAAACCGTATAGAGGCATAAAAATATTGTAATGCAATTCATCTCAAAATAGCGATGGATTGCCAATTCATCCCTGCCCCGCCAGGTACTGGGCGATGGCGTAATAAGTGGGAACGCCGATCACGATATTGAACGGGAAAGTCACCCCGAGCGACAGAGTCAGATAAAACGAGGGATTGGCTTCCGGTATCGCAAGCCGCATCGCCGGCGGTACCGCGATATAGGAACAGCTGGCGGCAAGCACGGTTACCAGCGTGACGCCACCCACCGAGTACTGAAGGTAGTAGTGACCGACCAGCATCCCGAAACAGGCGCCGATGATGGGCATCACTACGCCAAAACAGACCAGAAAAACACCGACTTTCTTGAATTCCGATATTCTCTTCCCCGCTTCCATGCCCATATCAGCCAGGAAGAGGCACAGCACGCCCATGAATATGCCTTCAAAGAACGGCTCGATCTTGTGATAGCTCGGCTCCGAGACCACGTAACCGATTCCCATGGATAAAAACAGCAGCAGGATGCTGCCGTTGGTGAAGGCCTCGCGCACCAGGTGACCCATCATTCCTTTCTCGCCTTTTTTCGCTCCCCCCATGATTTTGCGGGAATAACCGGCCAGCACCAAACCGATCATGATCGCGGGAGACTCCATGATCGCCAGCATGATGACGGGATAGGCCTCGTAGGTCACGTTCATGCTGTTGAGCATGGCAACCGCGGTCATGTATGTCCCCGCAGATACCGAACCATAATGCGCGGCGATGGCGGCAGAGTCGAGCGGATTGATCCTGCCGACGCCTCGCAAAATAATATAAGCAATGATCGGCAGACCGATCCCGAACCCGAACGCCGCGAATACCGCGGGCAGGGCGTCTCCAATCGGAGAATTGATAAACGCTCTGCCGCCATGCAGTCCGATTCCGACCAGCAGATAGATCACGATCATCTTGTGCATGTCGGGCGGAAATTTCAGATCCGACTTGATCAGGCACGCAAACATGCCAAGGGCGAAGAAAAGAATCGCCGGTACGAGAAGACTAGACATTTATAAACTCCTCCTGATGATTATTAACTTTGTTTTAACTTTGTTGGATTTTTTCTACAGCCAGCTTCTTCAAAATTTTCCGCCACGAGCGCTTTCCGACCCCTGGTTTCAAAGATATGCTTGTCATGGATTCCCCTCCGAAAATGAGCGTTTCCAAGCGAATCAACCCGCCCAATCAGCTTTCCTTGACTTCTTCCCAGGTTCCGTCAAGTTTGATGAAAAATAACTTTGGATCGAATCCCAGCGAACGGGCGGCGTCTGCCGCCTTGAAGAGATCTTCTTTCACGGCGCCGGCGCCGCAGTCTTCGTGCACGGAAAGCACGGCCATGCCACTATCGTGCAGCTTCTTCGACAGTCCCAGATGAATTTTGAGCTGCTCCATATTGGCTGCGCCCCCGGCGAATGTCACCCGGTCAAATGTCCCTTCTTCGATATTTAAATGTTCAAGTAATTTTGTACCGGTCTTTTGAATCCGAAAATCCATACATCCGATAACCGCGTGACTACATGTGTGCATAGTTTTACCCTTATCTCGTTGAGTTTTGTGAACATCAAGGTCGCTGAATAACTGGCGCTTCTATGTCAATTTATTGTGTTGTGCGGCGGATTTACAGCTCGATGGCGGCTATGGCGGCCTGTCCGGAGAATGTCAGGTTACGGCCATAATATTTTGGTTAAAACAAGGGAAATCATGAAATAGCCTTTCTTATTAGGGTTGCGCGGCTACATTGCTATTAAATTGCGATGCTGCACAGATTGCCACAACAGATGTGAAGATAATGTCGTTCAGTTGTGATTAATTTGTGAAATCGTAAATAAATATCGTCGTTCCTCCTGAAATATATAGCGCTACTTAAAAATGGAATCCACGGGTTTCCGGTTACCCGAATTCACCGACTGCGCGATGACGGCCTGTTCCTGCCAGCGTCCGGATTCCCGCTTTCGCGGGAATGGCGAAGCGAATGGATGAAGCGTAGTGCACAGGCAGAATGGAAAAAAGGCTGTTGGCAGGTAATTACGGAAAGGTAATGTGAAAGGTCGCGCCCTGCCCCGGGGCGCTGTCGACCTCGATGATCCAGCCGTAGTGATCGCAGATACGCTTGACGATGGCAAGCCCGATCCCTAACCCTTCGCCTTGACTTGATCCGCGAAAAAAACGCTCGTACAGAAGCGGCAGATAAATGGGTTCGATGCCGATGCCGGAATCGGAAACCGATATCCGGTTCTGGATGAACCTTACCCGGATGAAACCGCGCTCGGTATATTGTACGGCGTTGCGCAGCAGATTCACAAGAGCGGTATGCAGCGCCTGCCGGTTCAATGTGAGGACTGCCTTTGGCTCTATCGCAACCTCGAAGGTGAGGCGTTTGCGGTAGATTTCCGTGCATACGGGTTCCACTGCCTCGTAAACGCACTCGGCAAGCGCAACCGGTTCCATGATACCCAGCGCCTGTTCACGGGCGAGAAACAGCAAAGCCTGCAGTTGCTCGCCCATGCGGGTCGCCGCGGCCTCGATCAGTCCAATGCGGACACGCGCCCCCTTCGAGAGGCTTGGCTCGGGAACCAGAAGCTCGCAGCTTGTCAGGATGGTAGTGATGGGGGTACGCAATTCGTGGCTTACATTGGCGGTGAATTCCTGCTCACGCCGCAGCATGCGGCTAATGCGGTTCTGATAGTCGTCCAGCGCATGGGCAAGCTGCGCCACTTCCTCGTCCTGGCCCGGCTGAATCATGGTTGCGCCCTGCACGTCGCCGGGCGCAAGATGCCTCACCCGCGCGGCGAGATTGGTCACCTGCTTGACGAGCACTCCGGCGAGCAGATACCCGACCACAAGCGCAACGCCGACCACCGACAAGAGCGACAACACGATAAGCAGCCTGAGTTCCTGCAGGCGCTGGTCGTGGAGTCCGATTTCGTAGGCAACGAGAAATTTGACGCCGTCGACGCGCCGCACCGCGACGCGAACCTCCTCCGGGCCCCGGAATACCTTGTAACGCCTGTAGTTGAGTCCCTGCAGATAGGAGGGGAGCCTGGCTTCCTCGGCGGAGTCGTGGATGATGTATTTTTCGAGGTTGGATCCGACCATCGGTACAAAATCGGTACGCTCACGATAGCGCTGGAGAAGATAATCCATCTCGGCTTCGATGATCTGCTCGATATGCGCTTCTTCGATATCGTCCGACGCAATATAAAGGCTGATGCCGAGGGTTCCGACGACAACGATGCAGAATACCGCAAACGCCAGCGCAATGCGCAGGCGAAGGCCACGCTTAAATCTGGTCACGGGAAATCAGGCGGTAACCGAGGCCATGAACCGTCTCGATCGGATCGTAGCCCCCCGCCCGTGTCAATGCACGGCGCAATTCGTGCATATGGCTGCGCAGGGTGTCGCTGGTTCCCTGGGCATCCCCCCAGACCTCCGATTCCATCTC
>JAKDLC010000236.1 GCA_030453055.1 Nitrosospira sp. | reverse complement strand
GGTTATGTATTCGTCTGGGGCCATGTTGCGCCCATGGGGTCCGTGCTGATGCACCATCCGGCGCCACACGGGGGGCGAAAATGTATGCGTGCCTCGCCGGCTATGGACAGACATGTGACGCAACACATATTGTAATGCCGGATATGGAAGGTCAAGTGGCTGCGATGCAGGCAGCCATCCGGGACGCCGGGATGGATCCGGATTCCATCGACCACATCAATGCGCACGCGACATCCACTCCTCTCGGAGACGTCGTGGAAACCCGGGCGATTAAACATCTTTTCGGCAAGCGGGCCTGGGATATCCCCATCAACGCCACCAAATCCATGATCGGCCATTCCATCGGGGCATCGGCGGCTATTGCCAGCGTTGCCACGATCATGGCGCTGCATACCGGCACGATACACCCGACCATCAATCTTGATGAGGCTGACCCGGAATGCGATCTCGCTTACACACCCAACCATGCCCAGCATAAGCAGCCGCGCAACGGGCTATGCAACGCTTTCGGATTTGGCGGCAATAATGCAAGTATCGTCTTCACAACCCTTGAATGAAGGAATGAAACCAGATATGGATACAGCGGATATTGAAACCAGGGTAATACAGTTTATCGCCACGAAGGTGGAGAATCTGGATGCTTCCACAATAAACAGGTCTTCAAAGTTTGAAGACCTCGGACTTGACTCCATGGATACGATTCAACTTTTGTTCGATGCGGAGGATACTTTCGGCATTAATTTTGATGGCGAGGAAGCGAAGGGATTTACCTGCGTCGGAGATATCGTTTCCTATATCGAGAAACATCAGGTACCGGCGTCCACCTGAAATGAGGCGCGGAACACTTGACCGCAGCCGCGCAAGGCAGCCCGTCCAGCCTGCGGCAATATGATTATGGGCTTCGCATAGCGGCTTACTTGACGGCGGACGTCCTGGACTTTGGTCTTGTCGCCTTGGCTTTGGCGGTTGCCGCGGCGGTTTTTGTCTTTGCTTCCCTCGGTTCAAACTCGAATCCCACTTTTCCGTCCGCTTCCACTACCAGATAAGCTGAAAATGGCCTGCCCTTCCTGGATATGAATTTTGACAGCAAACCGGTTTTGCCGGTATGTAACAACTTGTCGACTTGTTCGCGTTCAATGGGGCGCGTGAGAATTATTTTTCCGATCCTGAAATTACAGGCGCGCACCGGCCCGACGGCTTTCTCACATACGTAGCTCATACCGTGATCGAATACCGCGCCGCCGCAGCGCGGACACTTTCCCAGCGATTCCTGTCCGGAGAAATCCACCTCTTCTGCGCCCTCTTCGCTATCGGCGCTAAAGTCGAATTTCATTTCAAATTCGGCGGTGAGCCTGATATTGGCGTTGAATAATCGTCCCATTTTGCTACGAAAGCCCTGCAGCGGACCCACCTCGCCTCGAGTAATCAGTTGCTCCATTTCCGCTGTTTCAAATTGCCGTCCGGCCAGTATTTTCCATAACGCAAAATCGCATTTCTGACACTGAAATTTTTTGTAAGTCTCCTGTACCACGCCACCGCATTTCGGGCAGGGAGACTTGAGGGTGGAAAAATCTCCGCTTATGGTTTCACCCCGATGGCGTTTCGCCTGCTCCACCATATGACTTGTCATGCCGGCGATTTCTTCCATGAACTTGTTGCGCTCGAGTTTGCGCTGCTCGATCTGGCGCAGTTTGAACTCCCAATCACCCGTTAATTCCGGTGAAGTGAGTTCAGGCACGTTCAGTCCCCGCAATAGGGTAATTAGCGAAAATGCCTTGGCGGTGGGATGCAATTCCCGCCCCACGCGCTGCATATAGTTTTCGAGCAGCAGGCCTTCGATGATCGAAGCCCGGGTGGCCGGTGTACCCAACCCCTTCGCGCTCATGGCTTCCCGCAAATCCTCATCTTCCACCAGCTTACCCGCGCTTTCCATGGCGGACAGCAGCGTGGCCTCATTGAATCTGGCCGGCGGCCGGGTCTGATTGGCTACGACTTTGACTTCCTCGGCGAAAACCGATTCCCCCGGATTCACCGCGACCAGCGCCAAGTTTTCAGCCGCGCCCTCGATAGGGGCCTCCTTACCGTAAACCGTCTGCCAGCCAGGATTGACCATTACCTTACCTTCGGTTTTGAACGGCTCGCGCTCTACACGGGTGATTCTGGTGGTAACGAGAAATTCAGCGACGGGATAAAAAATTGCCAGAAAACGCTTGGTCACGAGGTCATAAAGCCTCGCTTCCGCGTCGTTCAGGCCCCTGGGTTCCAGCGAAGTCGGAATAATGGCGAAGTGATCGGAAATCTTTGCGTTGTTGAATATTCGCTTGTTGGGCTTGACCCAATCCGCTTTAAGAATCTGTTCGGCGAAAATACCGTAACGGGTCTTTTGCAGTGAATTGAGCGTATTCTTGACGGTTACGATATAGTCTTCCGGCAGTGCGCGCGAGTCAGTGCGCGGATAGGTCAACGCTTTATGCTTTTCATATAATGCCTGCGCCAATCCCAGCGTTGTTTTGGCGGAGAAGCCAAAGCGCCCGTTGGCGTCACGCTGCAAGCTGGTGAGGTCATACAGAAGCGGACAAATTTCCGACGCGGGCTTGCTTTCTTCGCTGACGATGCCGGATTTATCCTGACATTTGGCCCGAATAGTCTCCGCTTTGCTCTGATCCCACAATCGCTCGGCTTTTTGTTCGCCATCCTTTTTGTCTTTTGAAAAGTTCTCGTCGAACCAGCGTCCGTTATACTTTCCCGCTTTAGCGGCAAACGTGCCATGCACTTCCCAATAACCGCGGGGAACAAACTTCCTGATCGTGTCTTCCCGTTCCACCAGAATTGCCAACGTCGGGGTTTGCACTCGTCCCACGGTGGTCTTATGGAAACCACCTTCCTGTGAATTGAACGCGGTCATGGCGCGCGTACCGTTTATACCCACGAGCCAGTCAGCTTCCGAGCGACTGACCGCCGCATCCGCCAGCGGTTGCACAGCGACATCATCGAGCAATTTCGTAAAACCCTCGCGGATGGAGGCAGGCGTCATCGATTGCAGCCAAAGCCGCTTCACCGGTTTTTCGGCTCCCACATGGCGCACAATGTAATGGAAGATCAATTCTCCTTCGCGCCCCGCGTCGCAGGCGTTGATCAGAGCGTGCACATCCTTGCGTTTGATGAGTTTGGTTAAAAGCCTCAGGCGCGATTCTGTTTTCTCGATGGGATTGAGATCAAAGTACGGTGGAATCACGGGTAAATTGGAAAAACTCCATTTTCCGCGCTTGACTTCGTATTGTTCGGGCACCGCCAGCTCAAGTAAATGGCCGACAGCCGATGACAACAGATACTGATCGCTCTCGAAGTAATCTGCGTGTTTGGTGAAACCACCCAATACCCGTGCAATATCGGCAGCGACAGAAGGCTTCTCGGCGATGATCAAAGTTTTTTCCATGAAACTCCTATGAATATCCGCAATGCCGTAGCGACGGGCGGATTGCACTGCCTTTTCGGGAATAGCGAGAACGACAGATCTACCGAAGCCGCTGGTAGCACCCACCGGGCAAAGTGGCGACCACGCCGTCCAGTTCAAGCGACAATAGCATCGCCGATACCGTTTCCGCCGTCAAGCCGCTACGGGTGCACAGTGTATCGATGTTGGTGACGTCATGCCCCAGAACTCTCAGCAACAGCGATTCTTCACCGGTTGATTCCTCAGTATCGCCGACCATGTTTCGGACGGACGGATACCCCAACTCTTCCAGGATATCCTGGGCGCTTTCCACCAGTTTCGCCCCTTGCTTGATAAGCGCGTGGCAGCCCTTGGATAGCGGTGAATGAATCGAACCGGGAATGGCGAATACGTCCCGTCCCTGCTCCGATGCCTGCCGTGCGGTAATAAGAGAGCCGCTTTGCAATGCGGCTTCCACCACCAGGCAGCCGCGACTGATGCCACTGATGATGCGGTTGCGGCGCGGAAAGTTGCCACCGGCGGCGGGAGTGCCCAATGGAAACTCGGAAATGAGCGCACCCTTTTCCGCCAGCCCATGGGCAAGTTCGCGATTGCGCGCGGGATAAACAATATCCA
>JAKDLC010000235.1 GCA_030453055.1 Nitrosospira sp. | reverse complement strand
GCTCGTATAAAGATTACTCATATTTATCAACCATCTGGCGGCAGCGCGAACACCCTGCTATTTCGTCATCGCTTGAGGTTCGCGCACTTCAAACGATCAGAGGTCCTTCAAAATTCGTTGCCTTGAAATTCCCGTATTCCCTTACATGTAACTCAACCGGCTCGGTCAAGCGGTATATGCGCAGACTGTCCTCTTTCTGTTCAATTTCTGCCAATAACCTGCGCTCCAGTTCTTCATACTGCATCAAATCAACCCGGCATTCAAACACCGATTTCTGCACACGCTGCCCGATCCCTTCACATACCTTGGCAATGCGTCGTAACCTTTTGCTGCCTTCCCTGGTTTCGGTCGAAACGTCGTAAGTCACGATGATGAGCATGGTTACTTCGCCAGGAAAGGTATATATCCGTCCATCTCGCCACGTATGGTTCGTGCCATGAAACGCGCCTGAAGTTGCAGCAATAAGCCTATCGGCATTTTTGTCTCCAGCAATGGATGAGTGATTTCCTCCTGCTTGCGCTCCTGATACGCCACCACCACCGCCTTTCTCGCATCGCCTTCCAGATATACCGCCCCACCTTCGCGTTCTTTGAGATCATGAGCGGTAATCTGACCACGATTGATCAAGGTCAAGGCTAGCCGATCCGCCAGAATAGCGCGGAACTCCTCCATCAAGTCCAGCGCCAATGCCGCCCGTCCGGGACGCACAGCGTGAAGAAAACCCAATTGGGGGTCGAGCCCCACGCTCTCCAGCGCCGAACGGCAATCATTCATCACCATCGAGTAAAGGAACGATAGCAACGCATTGAAGCGGTCGCGAGGCGGGCGACGCGAACGCCCGTTCATCGTAAAAAACTCGCGTATGTTGCGACGCACCAGGCACGGCAACACAGAGAAATAAATCTTTGCGGCATCACCCTCGACTCCGCGTAACATATGAAGATCGCCTGTTGCCGGCAGGTTGCGAATCGAACGAGCCAACGAATCCGCCGCCTCGCTTAACGCTTTTCGGTCTTGTTCGTCGTCCGCTTCGCGCGCACCACGCATCAGTACCTGCCGCGAATTCCTCAATTTTCCAGCGATCACCGCCTGCGCTGTCGCCAACGCAAATTGCCCATCGGCGGCCGTGCGATGCTGCGCCTGCCGCAACAGGATGTTGCCGCTCACCGTCCCTTCCAGCCGCGCCTTGAAGCGTCCGTTCACATCGAGCAGGATAAGGCTGATGCCGACATCGGCACAACGATGCATCAAGGCGGGAGAAACCATGATGTTGCCGAAACAGACCACTGAGCCAAGATGGTGCAGCGGCACCTGCATTTTCTTTTGGCGCTCCACGTCAATCCGTAGCGTATCGTTTTCCAGATGCACATAGGCATGAGGCGTCATAACGTAAAGCGTATTGAGGATTTGTCGCATTCTCTTAGCCGGATATACTTAGTCGGGTATAAACAAAGATGAGCGCAAGGATGTTTGCACCGGTTTAGCCGCTAACGCTTCCGGCTGGCAAATATCTTTCAGCGAACACTCCTTGCAACGCGCATCATTCACCGGCGGCGGCAGTCTGCCCGAAGCCAGCAGGGCGCGTACCGCCGCCGTTATCTCCTCCACCTGGCGGCGCAATGCGTCAGTTATCACGACTTCCCGCCGCCGGCGGGAAGAGTGGTGATAAATCGCACCGCGTGCGACGATTTTACCTGTCATTTCTTCCAGGCAGAGCGCTTGTGCCGCCAGTTGCAAATCGTCGTGCGCTTTAGCTTTGCGTGGACCATGCTTGGTCTCTACGGGATAGATACTGCCATCGTGACGAAACTCGACGACATCACAGCGGCCCGTTAAGCCAAGACGATCGGACCAGATTGGCAACACCCGCTCCACGCGCGCACCCGGCTGCGTTTCCCATCCCGGCTCATCCACACGTGCATGAACAGCATCCCCCCTGGCCGTGTGGACATTGCTGGAAAATTGCTGCTCGACATGAATCAAGGCGCACTGACGTGGACAGTAGCTGAAGTGTTGAAGCGCAGAGATCATGATGACATCGTCACGCTCTCTGGCATCCATCAGTTTTTCCCGAACAGCTTCAAAATGAGATTACCGCGGGTCAGTTTGTGATGTGCCGCAACGTCCGCAAGAATTCCGGCAAGCGTTCCCACACGAAGAGGATCATGCGAGGGAACAGTCACATGGTGTCGTCCGGCTATTTCACACGACAAGCGGATGTGACTGCCGGTTTGGCGCGTCGTGCGATATCCCATCTGCTCCAAGGCTTTGACCAGTTGCTTACCGGTAAGGTCACGGGGCAACTTCATACCGTAATGATTTCTTCGCGTGTGAAGTGCAGACGGATAATTCGGGGTGTCCTATCCTCGTCGAAGTGGCAATGGACGGCATCGCGCACCTGTTGATGCAGACTCTCAAGATCATCAGCCTCGGTGAAGATGGATTCACCGAGTGCGCGAGCAATATAGCCACTCTCGGGCGCATCCTCGACCAAAAATATAATTTCATTCATCGGTTATCCATCCGTGTAAGCGTTACGCCCTGCGCAGGCGAGAGTTGCGCACCGACAGCCATCTCGTTGCCATTGACCAGCACACTATAGTCGGCGAATTCTCGTGGTACCCTTTCATTATCCTTACGCTGAACGGTCACACAGTTAAACAACCTGTGCGCGTGTGCATTCCCAAGTGAACTGTCGTGTTTGAACACATACAGCCCGCGCGTCGTCATTTCGCCACGTGCGGCCGAACGGTCGTGCTCGAACATATTAGCCAGCGATTCCCACAATAAGCTCAAGTCTTCCTCGGAAAACCCGGTCTGATTGGCAAGATGCGAGGAAATAAAGCCATGCGCAACATACAATCCGTAGGGAACCGTATGCTTGCGTCCCATGGTGCGATTGTCGCCCCCCTGCTTTTCCGCTTCCGCCTCGGTCGCAACCGCCATGCGGGTAATTGAATGCTCCAGCGCGACGATGGGATCAACGGAGCGGGCAAACGTCAGTTGCACTGGGCCACGCACTTGGCCGCAGTTGGGTGCCGACTTAAGCGACATCACCGCACCAAAGGTTCGAATATCGTAAAACCTCTCACACATTCTATCTTTGCCACGCTCTGTTTCCTCACCGGTGGGTTTGCGGGATTTGGCATCAGTCAATGCCTTGTTCAAGAAAGTCTGCGTATTTTTTGATAAATCACTTTCCTTGATTGCTTTCTTGACCTCTTTTTTATCCAGCACTCCCGATATCAAAAGGATCGGCTTATCCTCATCATCGGTGTCATACGACAACCCCTCCGGCAACTCGGCTTCGGCGATTTCTTTCGCGATACTGTCTGGAACAGAAATGTTCATGTCCTGACCCAGCTTAATACCAAGTTCCTGAAAAGCTGTGGTATGGGCTCTACCCAAGACTGCCTTCTCCTTCACATATATGTCGTAACGCTCCTGGTACTGGTGCTTTATCGCGACGTAATTGCGGACTTTTCGCTTTACGCAAACGTCGGTAACAAGCCCCTTTCCAGTTTCAGGGTCCAGGCGAGGCAAGTTGCCCGCATCCGGATCACCATTGGGATTTCCGTCCTTAACATCAAATAGCAACACGAAGTCATAACGATTTTGAATGGCCATGCTTATTCTCCTTGATCGAGTTTGGCTGATTTAGTTTGCTTGTAAAAATCTTGACGCTGATGGTAATAACCGATCGCAAAGCGCCCCTGATCCTGGAGATTGAGTATCGGCGGAAATCCCAAACGTCCATCCAACCCCTCATTCATAATCTCTCCCACCAGCTTGTCCCGCGCCACAAAAAAAAGCGGTTTTTCCTTACGCAAACTTGTCATATGATGCTTGTTGAGACGTAGCAATGTAGTAAAAACCGTTCCGGGGATGCTTGATGCAGCACCATAGAAGCGATCCCGGATCGTTGAATTTAGTTTTCCTCCAGAAGCGTCTTTCTGAATATGCTCCAGCGCGGCAAACAGCCTGCCGAGTCGGTAACCCACGTTGATATTGGTTTTGTCGAGGGACACAGCTATCTCCTTTTCATGTGAATTGGAATGACGAATCTGTCTGTTAATATAGGCTTTAATCAAGGCG
>JAKDLC010000023.1 GCA_030453055.1 Nitrosospira sp. | reverse complement strand
AAACCGTTATCGTTCAAGCCGGCTTGAATCTGTGGATCGAGGGCGACATGTTTGGCAATGACAACGGACCGAAGATTGTCATATTCCAACAGAGCCTGAAACTCGGATAAACAATCAGGTTTGCCGTCCTTCACAAATTCCGATGCACAGATTCGCTTGTCAATCTCGGAATGCATGCCGCGTTCTCCAAACCACACTCTATCCGCTTCATTGAAAACGCGCATCTGTGGATAGTTCCCGCTCAGCATGGTGACGATGCCGTTGAGTGGCATCGGCGCAAGCATGGGTCCCGGCGGCGCGACCGCAATCACTTCCGCCGCGCGTTGCTGGAATGCTTGCAGTTTTTTTCCAGGCCAGGCAAATTCGGTTCTTAAGTATAAAACCGATGTGGTGAACGGTACAAAATGTGCAATGAAGAGCATGGAAACCGTGCCTGAGATAAGTGCAACCCGGACTGGTTTGGAAAATCTCTCTGTATATTCAAAAAGCCTGGCTCCCGTCAGACCCAATAAAAGTGGAAAAGGATAGACATAGAACAGGCGCCAGTAAATATTGGGAGTCGTTAGATATTTGATCAGAAAAGGGGCCACAATTGGATTCAGAAACAAAATAATGGCAGCGGCAATCCATGCCAGTACGAATTTTCTGACCATGCCGGAATTCATCACGACAGCGACGATGGTCGCGCTTATTAAAGCAAGCGGTGTGGCAGGGCCGGATGTTTCAAGAAAGAAACCCGCTTGTTCTAAAAAAGTAACGGGAAAATCTGCGTTGACAGGACTGTTGGCGCTGACGTCGGTGTGAAAATTTAAAAAAGCCGTTATGGTGTATACGATCACATAACTCAAACTGGGTAGATAAACCAGGGATTTTTTTATGAATTCCTTATAATCCCGACCGCTTACCGCCGCACCCGCTATAACGAGGATGGTCGTTAAAACCGGAAGGATAGCCATACTGGAGCTCGTCGCCCCGACCAGGGCCGTAGCGACCGCGAATATGAGCATCCAGTCAAATCGGGAAGAAGTTCGAAAAAAGCTGATTGTAGCCGCGGCAAACAGGGGTATTCCTATCGAAACAAAAAAGATTTTTCCAATATAAATGTTGGGAAACGACCATGTGCCGGGAGTTCTCGGCGTTTCCCCAAGAAGCAGGATAATGGCGATCGTAAATAGCGCGCCAACCGCTGCGGATTTCGGATTGACAAACTGGCAAATAAGGTAAAATAATGCCACCGGAATTAAAAATCCGAGCAAGGCCGAAGAAAGGATAAAAAAAACCGATAAATAGTCAATTTGTAAAAAATATGCTACGACGGCTTGCGTGTATTCGAATGGAAGGGAAGTAGCGCCAAAGTATGATGAAAAAGGCTCGCCGCCGGCTTCCAGGAAATGAATTGCGAAACCCATGGGTGAATCAGGATTTTGAAGATGGTAAACGGCGTTGGGAACATAATAAAAAAGGTCGTAACTAGCCTTGGATGCGCCGGTATTAAAGAAACTTGAGATAAAGGCGCCACCGAGACCGATGATGATCAGGAACGATAACGTTTCCAGATCGCGCCGGACGACTTTGCTGTACTGTCGCCGAAAGAAGTGCCATGTCAACAAGGACATGCCCAACATCAAAGAAAGACCCGTGTAAGCGTAAATTTTGAAGGAGACGCCGAGAACTTGTGTAATGTGAGTCAGCACAGTCATACACGCGAATGTGCTCATCAGCCAAAATAAAACAGACTTTACTATGATGATGCTGGCATATGAATCGGGATTATTTCTGGTAAAATTCACTATGAGCTCCAAACGGCAACGGGATTGTTAAAGGCAAATGAATCGATGATATATATGCCGTTATTCTGACGATTGCCAGTTGAATGGAAAAACCGGGTGTCATTGATTGCTCCTGATTTTGTTTCCTTGGGGGGAACCATCCAAGATCAGCTGGAGCGCATTGTCAGCGATTTTGCGAGAGTTTGATATGCAGGGGGGTGTCCTGAAGCGTAGCCGGATAAGTGGTATCGTGCAGGTTCGAAATGATTTTCCGAGGTGAAAGGTTCCAGAAACTTATCGGCTACAAGAGACTTTCGGACAAAAAACGCATTTGCGCCGGATAAATTGCAACCTACCAGGCAGTATCCCATTCTATCCAGATTTACTTCGAGAAATTTCAACGAAGCCCCAAAGCAGTCATCTCCTCTCCATGTGTGCGCTTCGGCATAATCCATGCAAAATAGCACGGGTGGTACAAATTTTGCATTATATTCAATCACGATAACGCGTGGGTTGACGCAGGATATCGCCTGAAGCACATGGTAGTCATTGCCATCGATATCTATCGATAAAAGATCAATTTCATTGTGTCTCACATTGGCCGAAATCAAGTCGTTGATGTTTGCTTTCGTAATAAAGGATTCAATAACCGCTAATTTCCCGCTTCGTATGATCTCGGAGAAATGCGTGCGTATGTTAGCGATGGATGTGGAGGACGCATCGATCCACAAACCCTGCCAATCGCCAAAAAGAAGTGCTAGCGTATTATTCTCGAGGCCATTTCCGATCCCAAATTCCACAAATGTCCTGTTGGTTGTGCCAATTCTCTTGAATATTTCCCTAATGATTCCATCCTCATCATTTTGCGAATATATCTTTCCTCCGAAAGGCACTAAATTTTCGGGCGCTCGATAGCGTGCGTCCGCCCTCAGGCGGTCTATTTCAGTACGTATCGAAAGCTGACGGGTTCGATCTATATTGGCCGTAATGTCTTCAAGCAAAATCGTCCAACGATGGACAAATTTTTTTAATTGCGTCAACATGATTTTTTGCTCTGTTATCGTTAGTTAGAATCGGGCGGAAGCAACCTCATCTAACTGATTGTATGAAAACTTCTAAAAGGGTCGGCATTCCAGATTCTGATGAGGTCCAAATTCTTTCGAGCTTTTGACCGGTATGGTTTTCCCGGTCACAAGAATGATGGAGACTTCATAATTCAGGGTTTTCCAGAGCTCGAGTACATCGTCCGGCGAGCAGCCGGCTCGTGCCAGATTGTCCAGGTCGAGTTCCATGAAAACAAGGGGGCGGAAGCGCGTGATCGATTCTCTGGCGCCCTCCAGAGCCTTTATTTCAGCTCCCTCAATGTCAATTTTGATAATATTGATGCGTTGTATACGTTGATCCCTGACGTAGTCGTCCAGACGGACTAAAGACACCGCCTCGGAAACCTGCCTTGGTTCTTCGGCCCGGGATGTATAAAGGCTGGCGGCGCCACTGTTATTCATCTCTCCTGCCTGGGAAGGCAGGAAAAGGATAGCTTCACCCGGCTGGTCGTACAGCCCTTTCCGATTAAGAACGATGTTTTCGAAATGGTTTAATTCGACATTACGCGCCAGCCGGAAAAAATGGTGCGCACTCGGCTCGAAAGCATGCACTTGGCCCCGAGAAGCCAGGCGGGCTGCCACGAGTGTAAAAGTGCCGATATTAGCCCCTACGTCTATAAAAACACCGTCTACGGGCAAATGACGCTTAAGCAGCACAATCACTCCTTCATCGGCTTCCTGAAAGCCCTGCCAGAATACCTGAGACTCGATGTGGTCGGAAAGGGAAGTGATGATTCGGATATTGTCGTCAAAAGTCGTTTCCAGCTCCAAAGGCGGAGTGACTTGAGCGAAGCTGTTCCGAAGCTTCAGTACCAACCTCCACGCCCAATACTTTAAAGCAGCTGTCTTGAGAGCGCTGCGCACAAGGGTTTGTAATAGGCGAGCCCACATTCTTGACATTGCTATCAGATCCTCAGAAAGCCATCTTGGCTAAACCGGTAATCGACCAAATCTTCGCTAGCAGCCTGTCGGACTTGAAGAATCGAAGCGAAAAAGTGACTGGGCGAGGACAGATTTTGACGATTTTGAAAGCCAATAGTTGTTCTATTGACCGAAAAAGCGGCGAAATATGGACCGGCCAGACGCTTTTGCAGCCGATTTCCTTTAAGTCCGACAGGCTGCTAGGCATCGCCATTAATTGATTAGCGTCCCGTCTGTGCTGCGATATATAGGACGTCTGCATGGCATTTCGCGCTTTTTTCCCAGGAAAAATTCCCCGCCCGCCGCAGGCTGGCGGCGACACGTTCCGGCCTGGCCTGCGGGTTTTGGCTGATAAGCTGCATGGCTTCCAGCAGTGCTTTTTCATCGCGTGGGTCAACAATCAAACCTGCTTCTCCGGCAACTTCCGGGCATGCCGAAACATTCGATGTGATAACGGGACAGCCACACGACATAGCCTCAACTATGGGCATGCCGAAGCCCTCATACAGAGACGGAAAGATGAAAGCGAGAGCGCGACGATAAAGGTCCGCCAATTCTTCGGTTGTCAGCAGCCCGGCGACAACCCGCACACCGTCGATGCCGGCATAATGCCGCGCAGCATGTTCGGGCAACTTTAGCACAAGCTGAGCATTACAGCTGCGTCTGAGCCGGCGGAACGCCCCTACTACCCTATTGATGTTCTTGCGTGGCTCGCCGTTGGATATATGAAGAAAATAGGCTTCGGATTCCACCTCGGGATACGGTGTGAATATTCCGCTGTCCGCCCCATGATGGCAGACGTGAATTTTATCACAAGGAAGCCCGGTGAACTCGATTGCCTCTTCCTTCACGAACGCAGAGACAGCGATGATGGCCGCCACGGAGGCGTGGACCTCATGCCAATGCGCTCGCTTACGCTTGGCGTAGTGGCGGGCCATGATCAAGCCTTTCACCGTGCGAAAATACTCCCAGCCGTTTAGCGTTACGGGCGCGAAACCATGTACCGTTACAACCAGGGGCGGAAGGTGGCGCCCCAGGAGGAAATCCGGAGGAGGGTTCCCGCCCCCGGACCGGATATCCCAGAGCACATCGACTGATGCGGGTATGTTTCGCTTATCCGCAAAGGGAACGACTTGTATGGCATGTTCAGGCAGAAATCTCTGAACGTTCTCAGCATAGACCCGGAAACTCTGCGGAATCTCGGGTCCTTGATAAACGCCGACATACAGCATGGTGTCCGTCATTATTGATATTCCATATCAGGAACTTGATGAATTGTTTTACGCAGTAGCCACATAGTCGCGATACCCAATCGTAAGAGATATGAATCGGCCTGCGATAGGCTTCGACATTATGCTACGGACAAAAGCGGGTAATATCGATTGTTGACCTTGCCCTGCACTCCAAAAGCCGCACACTTCACCACGTCCAACTACCGGATTTAGCCCGGATGTTTCATAAATTGGCGCGCCCTTGCTGGCCTTTTGTTTCGTATGGGAATTTTGCTCAGTCGGGCGTATGAATAACTACGCCACTCCTTCACAAAATCCCCCTACAAAACAAAATCCTGCGCAATCATCACGCAAATTTATGAAACATCCGGGTTAGGATAATGATATTTTGAGACTGAGCCGTTGTATCTCTTCATTACCAGATGGGAGCGAGCCGCGAAGCATGCCATATAGTATTATTGGCAATAATTAACGGCTTGGTAGTGATTAAGCCTTAATCTTTTTTTGCCGTAAAGCCTCATACAACCCAGCCAAAAGAGGCCCTCTAGCATGACAGGTTCCAAACCAACTGTCTCCGTCATCATCCCTGCCTACAATTGCGAGACCTATATCACGGAGACGATCAATAGCGTACTCGGTCAGACTTTCAAGGATTTGGAACTCATCGTGATAGACGATGGTTCTACTGACCGCACCCGCGAGATCGTTGCCTCCTATGGCGCGCCCGTTTATCTGCTCACCCAGAACAACGCCGGTGTATGCGCGGTACGCAACCGCGGAATCCGGGAAGCGGCCGGGCGGTATATCTGCCTGATGGACCATGATGATTACTGGCTTCCCGACAAGCTTGCGTTGCAATTGGAGGAAATGAGCAAGCAGCCGGAGGCTGGTTTGGTCTACAGTTCATTCACCTGGTGGTCTCCCGACGAAAAAGGCGTGTTTCCCGATCCTGACAGTTACGGTGCGGCGTCGGATCCCGCCGGTATCGATGAGGAGTTCTCGGGCTGGATATATCACTTGCTTTTACTTGATTGCTGGGTATTGACCAGTGCTGCATTGATACGCGCGGAGGTGTTCGATAAATGCGGTGTATTCGACGAATCGCTGCCTTACAGCGAGGACTGGGATCTCTGGTTGCGCATTTCGCGGGATTACCCTTTCGTAAAACTAAGAAAACCGTTAACACTGTATCGTCAGCATCCTCAGCAGGGAAACCTTGTAACGCGAAGTATAGACTATCGGACTGAGCTGCTCTCCAACGCAGTCGCGAAATGGGGTCTATGCAGTCGCGACGGCCGTTGTATCACCAGGCGTCAATTCAGACAAAATATCGCGCGCTACCACATGGCGTTTGGAATCAAACACCTCGCGTCGGGCAACTTGAACCTGGCTAATCGTTCTTTCCTGAAGTCCTGGCTCACATCACCCGTTAAATTGAAAAGTCTCGTATATATTCCGGCCGGGTTGCTTGGGTGGAGACCCAAATGGTAAGCAGAATCCGCGACCGGATGTATACATTGCGTGGACTGCGGGCACAATGACCGGAGAAATTCCGGATCAACAAATCCGGGTTAACATGGCTACGGCGGGGGAATAAAGCACGTAATCGATGGTTCGATTCATGTGCATCACAGGCGGCCTATGGCTAATTTTGACGTATTCAATGGGGATGCAGACGGTATATTGGCATTGCATCAATTGAGGTTGTCGGAACCGCGGGACAGCATTCTGATTACCGGGGTTAAACGAGACATCGATCTTTTAAGGAAAGTCCACGCCTCGGCCGGAGATAGTATTGTCGTGCTCGACGTTTCTCTCGACAAGAACCGGGAAGCACTGCAAAGTTTGTTGGAGCAGGGTGCTCAGATCACCTACGTTGACCACCACTTCGCCGGCGACATCCCTCCTCACCCCGCTTTGCGAGTCATGATCGATCCTGCTCCGGAGGTTTGTACCAGCTGGCTGGTAGACCGAATGCTGCATGGCAGGTTCCGTATCTGGATGGTGGTGGCTGCGTTCGGAGACAATTTGCCGGCATGCGCGATGCGTTGGGCGGCGCCCCTGAGTTTATCCGGCCAGAGACTGGGTTTGTTGCGTGAATTGGGAGATTGCCTTAACTACAACGCCTATGGCGACACGATGGACGATCTTTTTTTTCATCCGGCCGAACTTTATCGCCGTCTGCACCGCTATACCGACCCATTCGACTTCATCAACAAGGAAACCATTTTCGAAATCCTCAAACAGGGTTACACGGCGGACATGGCTATGGCGCAAGCGATGCAGCCGGAACGGAGATACGCCGGCGGGTCGGCTTACATTCTTCCCGATCAGTCCTGGAGTCGCCGGATTAGCGGTGCGTTCGGCAATTACCTGGTCCAGGCGGAGCCGGATATTGCACATGCCGTTCTAACCCGTAAGCCGGGCGGCGGCTATGGCGTCAGCGTACGTGCGCCGCGCGTCAATCCCACCGGCGCCGACGATTTGTGCTATCGGTTTGAAACCGGCGGCGGGCGTAAAAGTGCGGCTGGCGTCAATCATTTGCCGGAGAGCGATCTGGCGCTTTTTCTGGACCGTTTTGACGCTGCCTTTCAGGCTTCTTTTTGATGTGTCGTTTCTACCGGGTTAATACTTACGCAACACTTTTTCTATCAACCAAAACGGCTTGGCCAATAACCAGCTCCATGAGTTATAAATCTGAAAAAATTTAAGCCTATAGTCGGCGCGCTCCTCATTAAGGTAGCGAATCTGTTCCACTAACTCCACATTCCATTTTTTCTGATAGGCGGCAAAATCGGCTGCAACCCCGTCGACCAACTCGTGCAAATCCTTATCTCCAGCGGACATTTCAGTAAAAGCCCGGTGCAGCTCGTACGCCATTGACGAAAGTTCGTCGTGCGACGGTTTCAGGATTGCGTCGGTTTTATGATGCCGCAAATCAGGAGATACAAAAGCATCGATTTTTGCACCTGCTTCTTTCACAGCTATCGGGAAAACAAGATCTGATTCCTTTTCTATCTTTAACAATACCTCGGCGGGATTTTTCAAGACCTGATCAAATTCGATAAAAATCCGTGCACGGCTCCTGGAATAAAATTCGGCGGAGAGTGAATGGCTCAACCACAAAACCAGCGCTTTTTCGTTAGAAAAGCCGTCCCGTTTTTTTAATGACGCAACTACCTCGAATGGATTCCTGTTCATGCAAATAAAAGTTGGCCTGACCTGCCGAGTCACAAGGATGGGAAACCATAACGGCAATAATCGGCACATCCGGGGGTCCTTAAGAGCCCAGACATCCGCGTTGGAAAAATCCCGCCGGACAAGATCACTCAGGCGATCGATAAAAGGCCTGGCGACATCGCCTTCCCACCAATTACCCTTCAAGGGTAACAAGTCATCCCATTGTGAGCATAGGCTCAACAATAATTCGTCGTGCGTATCGACAATATCCTCGTGTTCCCAGAAGCCTTTTTCGTTAACACCTTTCTGCGGCGCATATAGCCGCCTCCCCATTCTGACCCCTACCTGGCTGAGCAATCCCGTTAACAAGGACGTGCCGCTCCGATGCATCCCCAGAATGATCAATGCGTTATTAACTTTCACTCAAGCCCTCTATTTGTTAACATCCGGTGGCGAACACAAAAACGACCCCATGATCTTCCCGAAACATCCGGGTTGGTTTCTAATAATTCTATCGGTCGATGAGAACGCCTCGCTCTTTTTTTAATTAAAGCTGCAGGCGCGCTGCCCAATTATATAATCTAAAGAGCGCGCTCCATTAAGCCGTTAGATTATATTGACTCAAATGTACATTCGTACCCCATTTCATTCGAAAAGATACTTAAGGCAGAGACATGAGCGGGAGTACAAACACAGTTTGGCACAATGCCACGGTTACTCGCGCCTACCGGGAACGCTTGAACGGGCATCGCTCTGTCGTGTTGTGGTACACCGGCCTTTCCGGTTCGGGTAAATCCACGTTGGCGCATGCGGTGGAGGACAAGCTTTTTCAACTGAACTGCCGCACTTTTGTGCTGGATGGCGACAATGTCCGTCAAGGTTTGTGTTCCGATCTCGGTTTTTCGGTGCAGGACCGAACTGAAAACATTCGCCGGATAGGCGAGGCGGCCAAATTACTGGTCGAGTCGGGCGTGATCGCAATGACGGCGTTCATTTCACCGTTCCGGGCGGACCGGCAAAGGGCGCGCAGCATTTTTCCGCATGGGGACTTCATCGAAATTTTTTGCGAAGCCAGCCTGGATGTGTGTGAGCAGCGTGATGTAAAAGGTCTTTATAAACGAGCGCGGGCCGGCGAGGTGAAGGAATTTACCGGAATATCGTCACCTTATGAATTGCCTACCAATCCGGAGCTGACGGTTAGAACGGGCGAATTGCCGCTTGGGGATTGCGTCGCACAAGTAATTGAATATCTACAGCAGCGCGACGTCTTTCGTGATACTGACCGGCAACGATGAGCGACTTTCAAAGCAAGGGGGGAGGAATTGTTAGCGGCCCGCCGGCCGGTGATAGGTTGCAAACAATTGAGAGATTTGCCATGCAAGCATGAGAGACATTCTCGTCACGTTGATCATTTTCGGTTGCCTGCCTTATATCTTCAAAAGGCCGTATATAGGCGCATTGATGTGGGTATTGATCAGCGTCATGAATCCCCATACTCAAGGGTGGGGATTCGCTACGTCATTTCCTTTTGCCGCTATTGTCGCCGCAGTCACGATGGCTGCCCTTCTATTCACCAAGGAGCCGAAAAACCTGCCTCTGACTTCCGCCATCTGGGCTTTCATAGCGTTCGTGTTCTGGCTGAATGTGACCTCGCTGCTTTCTCTTTATCCGGACGAAATATATACTCAGTGGAACAAAGTCATGAAGATCATGCTGATGACGGTTGTAATCTGCATGCTCATAAAAACAAAACAACAGGTGCAACTCCTCATTCTGGTAATAGTCGTTTCGCTTGGTTACTACGGTGTCAAGGGCGGTATTTTCACGATAAGAACGGCCGGGGAGGAAATGGTCTGGGGACCTGTAGGCACTTTCATCGGCGGAAATAACGAAATCGCCCTTGCACTCATCATGACTATTCCGCTGATGCACTATCTTCAAATGATATCCCGCAAACCATGGGCGCGCCATGGTCTGACAGCCGCCATACTGCTTTGCGCGGTGGCCGCACTCGGTACCCACTCAAGAGGAGCCCTGGTGGCGATTGCAGCCATGGCTATGTTTCTTTGGCTCAAAAGCGGGCAAAAGGTTCGTCTCGGGCTGCTACTGGTGCTGGCTGTTCCGCCGCTGTTAGCATTCATGCCTGAACGGTGGTCTCAACGAATGGATACTATCACTGACTACGAGGAGGATGGCTCGGTCCAGGGACGTTTCAACGCTTGGTGGATGGCCTACAATCTGGCCAAAGACCGGCCTTTAACGGGTGGCGGATTCGAGGTCATTACACCTGAACTTTTTTATCGTTACGCTCCCAACCCTACGGATGTACACGCGGCACACAGCATCTACTTTCAGGCCTTGGGTGAGCATGGGTTTGTAGGGTTGGCTTTATATCTCCTCCTTGGCTTGCTGACCTGGAACACGGGCACATGGATCATTCGTCATACGAGAAATCTCGAAGAATACAAGTGGGCCTCCAATCTGGCGACCATGATCCAGGTGAGCCTGATTGGTTTTGCCACGGGCGGAGCATTCCTCAGCCTGCTCTATTTTGATGTGCCTTATTACCTCATGGGCGCAATGGTGGCGACTCGTGTTCTGATAGAAAAGGAACTGAGGGAGAAGACCTCATCAGTCGTTGTCAAGAAAGGATACGGTTCGCAACGGCCGCTTGGACAGTTAAACCGATCGCGATCGCAACCCATTGCCAAGGATTCGGGCTAGCGGCATGGTCATCGAAGGGAGTTACTGTCGATGAATATTTGGCGGCGACTGGATAGTGTCCATTTCAGCGCATGAATCCGGCTACCTGGAGCGTTCGCGTTGAGTGCTGAGCCTATGCAGACATGGACATTATTGCCGAGCCTTGCGCTCCTGCACCTTTTTTCTCCGGGCGGCTCACATGGCCGCTTGTCCATCCTGATATATCACCGTGTACCATTCCAACCGGACCCCTTGTTTCCGGACGAAGGCGGTGCGGAAACCTTCGATCGGCAAATGAGGCTCCTTACAACCTGCTTCAACGTAATTTCTCTCTTTGATGCGGTGCAGGGTCTGCGCCAAGGTAAATTGCCGTCTCGCGCGGCATGCGTCACTTTCGATGACGGTTACGCAGACAACGCGGAAGTCGCCCTGCCAATCCTGCAGAAACACGACATCTTCGCCACTTTTTTTGTGGCGGCCGGTTTCCTCGATGGCGGCCGGATGTGGAATGATACGGTGATCGAGTTGATCCGCCGGGCGCCGGGGGAGCGACTTGATCTCAGCGGTATGGGTCTGGGACAATTCGAGATCGGAACTTTGCCACAGCGCCGCCAGGCTATTCATAGCGTACTCGGTAAGCTCAAGTATCTGCCCCCGGACCTGCGGCGATCACGGGTAGAGGCAATGTGCGCACTCATTCCGGTCCGTCTCCCCACCAATCTCATGATGACTTCGGAACAGATCCGAGTCCTGCATAACGCAGGGATGGAAATTGGCGGGCATACTGCTAATCACCCTATTCTGGCGCGGTTGGAGAATGATGCGGCGCGTGCCGAAATTGCCACTGGCAAGGAGATGCTGGAGAGTATTATCCGCGCCCCGGTGCGGCTTTTCGCTTATCCAAATGGAAAGCCGGGAAACGACTATCTGCCGGACCATGTGAGGATGGTCAAGGATTTGGGCTTCGATGCGGCGGTGTCGACCGCTCATGGCGCAGCCAGGATGGGTGGCGACTTATACCAGCTCCCGCGATTTACCCCTTGGGATCGGGGGCAAGTGCGTTTCACGCTTCGTATGGCTCAAAACATGCTCAAGGCCGTAGAAGCGGGTTGACCGTCACAAACTCGCTCCATTTTCGCAGAGCATACAAGGGGCGAATTTAATGACGACTTAACATTGACTTAACATTGACTTAACATCAGCAGGCCTGTCGATTCGCAGCTCCCGGAAACGAATAAAAAGTATTGTTGTATGGATAACTTGGAGTATTATAGCAATGTATGCCTATGAACCATTCTCAGTTTGGCGCTTATGTAGGATGGGTGAAGCGTAGCGCAACCCATCAAAACCCGAATTGAACAAGCATCAAACCATGATCAAATGATGGGTTGCGCTTCACTCCACCCATCCTACTGAAAACCGTACAGAGGCATATAGCAATATGATCCGGCGCTTGTTCGACTGAACGCAAAGCCTCGCATTTTTAACGACTTGCTATCCCACTTATATGGAACGGCCGATTACAGGATTTGGATTCGACGACGAGGGGGATTCGATCGCGATTCTCAGTTGTGGGCATCCGCAGCATGTGCGGCATAACCCGCCATTTATCAACCGCTCATGGGTTACCACCGAGCAGGGCCGCAGCAGCATGCTGGGGAAGACTCTCGACTGTGTTCGATGCGATAAATTCGAATTGCCGGATAGCTTTGTTGCGTATAAACGGACGCCCGTCTTTACCGAGGAAACGCTGCCGGCCGGCTTGAGAAAAGACCACTCGACAAAAACCGGCGTCTGGGCAAAGATAATGGTAGCCGAAGGAAAGGTTCGCTATCGTGTCCCCGCCCTGAAAGCGGATATCGAATTGTCTCCGGACAGGATTGGAATCGTTGTGCCGGAAGTCCTGCATAGCGTGGAGCCTCTGGGCGCAGTCCGCTTTTTCGTTGAATTCTATAAGGCATGGGAGGGGGACTCGCGAAGCGGGGACCGGGCAGCGTAGGGGATGTCCGCAGGAAATACCATGATCGCCCCCATGCCCATCGGGTCGCGCATCTCACTGCCAGGTACCGGCTTCTGCCGGTATGGTGTTTATAGCCCGGATGTTTCATAAATTCGCGTGATGAACGCGCAGGATTTTGTTTTGTAGGGGGACTTTGTGAGGGAGTGGCGTAGTGACTCATACGCCCGACCGAGCAAAATTCCCATACGAAACAAAAGACCAGCGAGGGCGCGCGTCAATTTATGAAACATCCGGGATAGTTGCTTGCCGGACCAATAGTGCGCCGGCACTAAAAAATTCTCCTGTCCGGACTTACATCACACACACTCGTTAATGGGCATGGCGGTCTCGATAACCGCTGTGGAGATTCCTTGATACAAGGGAAGACTTTCCATTGACTGGCTCGCTCAAGCAGATTAAAATCCGCGTGTTTTGAAATTCGGTCAACCTCAGCCGACTTTCACGTTTCGGCACGGCCTAAAAGAAGAACCCGGAGAGGGTCACGCCTAGCCAGTTTTTCTAACAGACGCCAAAAATTATGCCCTGGATACGAAACAAGCCCGTGCGCATCGTCATGCGTTGGCAATTGATCGTCACTGTGGCGATGGTGTTGACTCTCGGGTTGGTATGGGGATTTCATGGGGCGGCTTCCGCATTATTGGGAGGGGTGGTCAGTATTATTTCCGCTGCCGCTTTTGCGGCAATTATCTCGCGCTACCGCGGCTCTACCGCGGGCGGCGCGCTGATAACGGCACTGAAGGCAGAAGCGGTAAAGATCATTATCATGTTTATTTTGCTGTGGCTTGTTTTGACGGTTTACTAAGATGTCGTTGCGGTTGGCTTTATTGGAACCTTCGCAGTGCCGGTTGT
>JAKDLC010000234.1 GCA_030453055.1 Nitrosospira sp. | reverse complement strand
GAAGCGCTCGATACCCATATTCCGCTCGATCAACGAAAAACCTCTTTCCCGCGCGAGCGCGGCAGAGCAGGAATTCACGAACGCATCGGCTTTTTCGCCTGTGATGTCGCGCCGTATGCGCTCCGCCAGCTTGCCGTGCTCCGCGTTCAGCCCCAATACCGAAATGGCTTCCTGAATCCGCGCCGTGTCAAACGCGAGCGCCGCGCCATCCGATGTGAGTTCAGGGTTCATTGTTTTTCGGGGATTTTCCATGGTCCGAGCGTACTATAAGTCGGTGGTTTTCGCCATTCTTCCGGCTGCTCGTAAAGTCGCCGCTGCTCAGGCGCGCGGCGAACCGTTGTATGCTTCGCCGCCAACCCGGTTGAATGGGTTTGGACTCATCCGCGTTCGGGATGATGCCAAGGATGATGCCAAATAGTTGCAGCGTGAAGAATAATGTACTACGATCAAACAATTACGGAGTTCGATTGGCGATGTATGATGGTAAACTGGAGCCTTTTCCGGAATAAAACAATAAACCCGCGAACCCGTCGGAGCATCCATGAATTTTAGTCCCCGCGTAATACTGACGTCTTTGATCGTTTCTTCAACATTAATGGGATGCGCAGCATCGCCCAAATCATTTCTGGGCGCTTCATTGCCCACTGCTACCTTTGAGGACGTAAAAAAGCGGGACGTGCCGCTTCGTCTAAAGCTCATCGTCGAGTTTCAGCGCAATGGCAAGCACTTTCCCAAGGGCGACGTACCACTGAGGGATTATGCTACCCGGATACTCTGGGAGTCTGGCGTGATCGCCCCGGTTCACATGCTTTCCCCCGATGCGGGTGAGGAAGAAGGCACCGTCAAGGTGGTCTTGAACAACATCGCCGACAGCGGCACCGTCGCCGCGGAAACGGCTCGCACGGGATTTCCGTTGTGGCTGGTCGGAAAAACCATTACCGATGCCTATGAAATGTCGATGGTCATCACCGCACAGGGGAGGACGATCCGCCGATCCGGCATCAATCACGCGTATCATACCGTTATCGGCAGCGTGGAGATACCCGAGCGCATAACTGTCTTCCCTTCTAATCAGGCCTTCGGCAGAATGCTCAGGCAAATGATTCTCAAGGCGTTGATGGATATACAAAAGAGCGGGGAGCTGTCATAGCGGAGATGCTCGCGGGTTTGACTCCGGTTGGATTCATGGTGCGCAAAAGCAGGTCGCCCGAGCGATTTGTCGGATTACGCTTTCGCTAATCCAAACTACGAAACTGGATTCCCGCTTTCGCGGGAATGACGAAGTAGTAGAGGTAGGACGCTGGATTCCGCTTTCGCGGGGATGACGAAGAATGCGCGAATGACGAAGCCGTATGCCGGCGCTTCCCGCCTACTCGGAATATCCGGCATTGAATCGCCGCTCTTCGCGGGAGTAGTAGCGCACGTCGCCCAAAGGCACGATGACCAGTCCCCCTTCGGTTACGTGATATTTTTCCCGATCGCGTGCAGGATCGAAACCGATCTCCGACCCGGGAGGAATCACGTTGTGCCGGTCGACGATCACGTTACGCAGCTTCGCTCCATGCCCGATGCGTACATAATCCATGATGATGCAGCCTTCGATTTTCGCGCCCGGCTCAACCATGACTTCCCGCCGGAGGATCGAATTGCGTATCTTCGCATGTCTGATGATGTTCCCCGCACCCAGCAGGACATTGTCGAGTTCGCCGTGCATCACCCAGGAGGTCGGTCCCTGGTAGTGGCTGGAAAAAATGGGCCACTGCGGGTTGAAAAGATCGAAGCGCGGCTCCAGGCCGAGCATGTCCAGATGCGCCGCGAAATACGTATCCAGTGTTCCGACATCGCGCCAATAGCCTTTTTCCTCATAGGGCTTGGTATCCGGCACGACGTTGGTTGAGAAGTCGTAGGCAAACACCCGATGAGACAGGGACAGACGCGGGAGCACATGATGGCCGAAATCAGTCGCGCCGGCTTCGTGCGCATCCTCCAGCGCCGCCCTCAGAAAGTCCGCGTTGAACAGATAATTGCCCATGGAGGCGTATGCGCATCGCGGATTGTTCGGCATTGGGCTCGCTCGTTCGGGCTTCTCCTGAAAACCGGTAATGCGCTGCGACGGATCGGTTTCGATAATGCCGAAGTTCGAAACCTGTTCCAGCGGCACGGGAAGCGCGGCGACACTGATATCCGCGCCGTTCTCGCGGTGAAAGCGCACCATCTGCCGGACGTCCATGCGGTAGATGTGATCGGCGCCGAATACCGCCACCAGGTCCGGCCGGTGCATGTCCATCAGATTCAGGCTCTGATACACCGCATCCGACGTGCCGCCGAAAAGTGTACGTTCCGTCGTCATCTGCGGCGGCACCACGGTTACGAATTGCTCGGCAAACAGGGTGGAAACCGTCCACGCCTTGCGGATATGTTCGATGAGGGATTGCGGCTTGTATTGCACCAGAAGGTAGATGGAACGAATGTCTGAGTTCACCAGATTGGTCAGAACGAAATCCACGATACGATAGCGGCTGCCGAACGGTACCGCCGGTTTACAGCGGTCCGTCGTCAACGGCCGCAACCGCGAACCCTCGCCGCCCGCCATCACGAAAGCGATGATCTTTTCCCGGCCTCGTCTTTCCAGCATATCGTCCTCCGGTTTCCTCACTCTTCTGAATATATGCTTTATAGTCCAAGATACCGCATTTTTCTCGGCGAATGTTTGTATGCTATACTAAAAAACAGATAGTAATAACAAGGCCCCACAAAAAACGGGTCGAATTCCCGTCACTCCCGATGCCAATCGTTCCCATCCTGCACATGCCCTGGCCGTCTGCGGGGTGCCGAGTATGGCAGCGTAGTGCAGTGAGTCAGAGATATCGCTACTTAAAAATGACTGGATTGCTGCCATACTGCGTTGCTCGTCGTTGCATATGAATAACTATGCGCCTCCTCGCGCCTTGTCTGACACCAATCCAGTCATTTTTAACATTCCTTGCCGGTTTATTCATTTGAATCGGTTAGGTAACGATATCTCTGACTCACTACACTGGCCATGCCTCCAATAAAAGTCTGGCCCGGCAACTCTTATCCGCTTGGCGCCACGTATGATGGCGCGGGAACGAACTTCTCGCTGTTTTCCGAAGTCGCCGAGCGCGTCGAGTTGTGCCTGTTCGATGAACAGGGCCGCGAAACGCGGGCCGATCTGCCTGAGAGCACCGGCCGCTGCTGGCACGGCTACTTTCCCGGCGTCGAACCGGGGCAGCGCTATGGCTTCCGGGTGCATGGACCGTGGGCGCCCGAGCAGGGGCATCGCTGCAACCCCGCCAAGCTGCTGCTCGACCCCTACGCCAAGGGCATAGTGGGCGACATCCGCTGGGATGAGGCGTTGTTCCCGTACCAGTTTGGCGCGGACCCGAATAAGCGCAATGACGCGGACAGCGCGCCTTTCATGCCCAGGTGCATCATCCAGCAGCCCTTCTTCGACTGGGCGGGGGATCGCTTGCCGCGCCGGCCGTGGAATGAAACGGTTATCTACGAACTGCACGTCAAAGGCTTCACCGCACGGCATCCGGACATTCCGCCCGAACAGCGTGGCACCTACGCCGGTCTTGCCCATCCCGCGACCATCGCGTATCTGAAACAGCTCGGCGTGACCGCCGTGGAGCTGATGCCGGTGCACTATTTCCTGCATGACAAGCATCTGGTGGAGCAGGGGCTGCGCAACTACTGGGGCTATAACTCCATTTCTTATTTCGCGCCGCACGGCGGCTACGCGGCCGACAAACGTCCCGGCGCCGCCCCTGCCGAGTTCAGGCAAATGGTCAAGGCCCTGCACCAGGCCGACATCGAAGTCATTCTCGACGTGGTCTATAACCATACGGCCGAGGGCAATCACCTGGGGCCCATGCTGTGCCTGAAGGGCATCGACAATGCCGCTTACTACCGGCTGGTGGAGGACGATCGCCAGTATTACATGGACTACACCGGCACCGGCAATAGTCTCAATATGCGCCACCCACACACCTTGCAGCTGATCATGGATTCGCTGCGCTACTGGGTCATCGAGATGCATGTCGACGGGTTCCGCTTCGACCTTGCGTCCACCCTGGCGC
>JAKDLC010000233.1 GCA_030453055.1 Nitrosospira sp. | reverse complement strand
GTGCAGCAGTTCAATCCCGGCATCATGTGCTTCGCGCAGTCGTTCCGGCGCCGTGTCACCGCTGATCAGAACGGCCCGGGCGCCGGGCTGCAGCGCCCGGATCGACTGGATGGATTGGATGCCGTTATCACTGCCACGCAGGCGCAAATCCGCCAATACAATCTCCGGCGGTTCCCGCGAAGCCAGTTTGACCGCTTGTTCGGTGGAATCAGCCAGGCTGACGCTATAGCCAAGGTCCTGCAGAAACGTCTTCATGCCGCGTCGGATGCCGATTTCGTCGTCGATAACCAGAACATTTTTGCCGGCAACGACAGGTGCGTCTGTAGCGGCGTACGCCTCTTTGCCGCCGAGTGGCGCGTTCTCGACCGCCGGCAAACGCAACTCGAATGTCGTGCCTTTTCCCGGCGTGGACGTCATGTCAAGACCAATGGACAGCATTCGGGATAATCTGCGTACGATCGGCAGGCCAAGGCCAAGCCCCTTCGTGCGGTCCCGCTCGGGATTGTCCAGTTGATAGAATTCCTCGAATATGCGTTCTTGTTCCGCTTGCGGTATGCCCTTGCCGGTATCGCTTATGGCAAGCATGTGCATCTCGGATGCCGAGCGTAGAGAAATCCGGATCGTTCCGGACACGGTATAACGCACCGCATTGGACAACAAGTTGCGCAGGATCCGATCCAGCAACGCCGGGTCGGTACGCGTACAAGCGGCTTCGCAAGCCTGCAGTTTCAGGTCCAGCCCCTTGTCCTCGCACACTGGGGCGTACTCTTGTTGGAGTCGCTCCAGCATGGGGCGGAGATCGCAAGACGCCAACTCCGGCACGATGACACCGGCGTCCAGTCTCGAAATATCCAGCAACGTGTCGAGCTGCACGGCCAGCGTGTTCAAGGCCGTGTCCATGCCATCAACGATCTCCCGGCACTCCGTATCCATCTCCCGCGTTGACAGCGCGGCGCTGAAAAGCGACAGGGTATGAATTGGTTGGCGCAGATCGTGGCTGGCGGAGGCGAGGAACCTCGTTTTCGCACGATTGGCGGACTCGGCCTCCTTCAGCGCAGCCTGAAGTTCCTTGCTGAGGGCAACGTGGCGCAGGCGGATATCCAGAGATTCCTTGAAGACCCGAAAAACCTGCCGGCCATGACCAATCGTCACGATCAGGTAAACAAAAATCAGGAAGGCAAAGACCTCATCGACCCAGGCTGGCGCCGCGCTTATCGCCACTCGACTTGGCAAGAAGGCCAGCCCAAAGACTACAGCAGCCAAAGCAATCCCCGCCTGGAGCTTCAAGGCCGGCCCGTAGCCCGCCATCGCCGTCACCGCCCCCGTGCACAATGCGGCAATGATGACCGACGCCACGGCCTGCTCTACCAGTGAGAAAAACGGAAAGAAGCAGATGGTCAGGGCATAGATGGTCCCAGTAGCTGCAGACATGTAACAGAATATTCGCAAATTGCGCGCCTGCTTGCCTACGTCCGAAGTCGACAAACGCGGCACGACGTGGGCACTAAACACATGGTATCCGGCGATCAATGCCACCCACGCCAATGGCCAAAAAAGGTGCACGTGATAGCTCGCCATCAGAGCGATGGTGCCGATCGCCATTATCACAGCTACACGCTGCGCCAACGGCTGATCCGCATAATGAGCTAACAGCTCGCCCTCCAACGTTTGTGCCGGTTCCCGCCACGGCGTTGCACTGTGGAAAGGATGTACAAGTCGGAGCCTGCCTTTGATCCAGCGCAACCCGCTGGCGAAGGACTCCGCCGTAAATTCAATACCAGTAGCAGCCATCGCGGCCCATGGCCTCCCTCGCAGTGGATTTGCCGAAGCATCCAGCGTTCCGTACCCATCGGCTCATCGCAAAATCGGTATTACACCCAGTGTATTAATACGCCGGCTAAGACTCATGGTCAATTACGTTCGCCGACGCCTCTGCGCTAGTTTGCTTTCAAGAATTATCGGTCAGCGGTCTCAACCCGCGGCTCGTTGACTGTAGTGAATAGGTTCTCCGCGTAGGCCGACCCCGCCGGTAAGGATCGGGTGCCACAGGAAATAGAACATAGTGGAGGTGAGTGATGCATATAGCCGCAATGATTCTGGGCATTCTTGGTGGGTTGTCCCTGTTGGGTATAGCTCTTCTTGGTTCCGCACTCGGTGGGATAGGTGGCTCACCGATGCTGGTGTTGATTAGTTGGGTGATACCCATCCTCGCTTTCGTAGGCGCGGGCGTCGTAATGCAGAATGCAAAGATCGGCGGCATTTTATTGTTAATTAGCGGCGCCGGAGTCCTGTTCATTATTGGTCTGAATCCCATCGGGATACTGTTCTCCATTTTGTTGCTCATTGCTGGCGGTCTTGGCTTGGGGTCCTTGCAAAGCAGAGCTAGTGCTTAGCAATGCAACTGTGCGAGAACTGACCCTGTTCCCCCGTAACGCAAATCCCATGGGGCCCAGAATGAGAAATGTCGTCCGACACCGCGTACCTGTGATTCTTATATTTGTTTTTTTGTTAGGCGCCTGTGGAATGTCCTATGCTGTTCAAAATAGCGAAAAAGCGTCAATCAATGGAATGTGGGCTAATCAGGATTTATACCAGTATACGATGTATATCGTCATAAATGTACCGTATGTAGAAATATATACACCTAAGCCCCCAGGATCATGTTGGTCTCAACATATACGACGATTGAAACAAATTTCAAACCAAAAATTCACGCATCTTTTTCCAATCGGAAATTATAAAAGCAAGCCCTATAACCGGAAATACTGGGTTAAGGGCAATACGCTAAACGTTTCAATCCAATCGGAGAATAAGAGTAGGATCTACGAATTTAAAAGGGCTGTCATTGATCTCAATACTTTGTATCCAGCATTATCCATATGCAAATACCGGTAGGCACGTCCAAGACGGTCTCGTCATTTGAAAACGAATGGCAAGTTTCATCGAAAACTGATGCTTCAATAGCGTTGATGTCATAATTGAATTTGCATTACGTACAAAACTCAGTGGTCGCTTGGTAGCGGTGCGGTACTGTGCCGAAATAAAAGAGGATTGTTTCAGATTGGACCTCGTAAAAGGAGAAGGGTAATGAACGAAAATGCAGGTATTATCCACTATGTCGTCGCACTCATATGCGGGCTCGCCATCATTGGGTATGTATATGGTGTGATACCGCTGGATGACATCACGGGCACTGATCGGGTTGGACCGATCTTTGTTGTCCTCGGGGTGTATCTGGCGAGCAAGATATTGCTTGTCAGTGATCTTTTCAGCGTCCTGAGCCAGGCGACGAGTAAGCACTACAAGCGCCGGTGAGCGGATGACAGCTTAGTGTGTTCGGGGCGCGACCCTTACATGTTTGTATCGGGAACATTATGAAAAAGCTTACTGTGCTGTTTATCGTATGTGCACTGCCCGGGCTGCTGGCGGTAAGCGGCTGTTCAGATTCAATACCGGAAAAAGGGCTTGTCGCTTACTATCCTTTCGACGGCAATGCGAAAAATGTAATTGGTGAAGGATCCAGGTCAGTTTCGCGAAATATAACCTTTGTCGATGGCGTGAGCGGACGTGCCGCAAAGTTCGGCGGGTACGGGAATGTAGGTTATATCGTCGTACCACATAATCCGTCTCTAACTTTTGGTGGGCAAAGGTCCATCTCCATGTGGGTTCGCGTGGACGGTAGTTATGGGCAGACGGGAGCCAATTGCACCGGAAATCGTGCCAATCATGCGACACAGGTACTGCTGGCTAAAAGCGGAGATCGGGTTGGTTTTCGCTTGGCCGCGGGTACAAATAAAAACGGTAGAGTCTCCCTGAGAAGTAATGTTTCGGGCCCGGGAATGTCCAATAATGCGATTGCAGGCGCGTCCGGCGGCTCCGAAGTCAACATAGGGGAGTGGTTTCACGTTGTGTACACTTTCGATAAAAGCGGGTCTTACATCTATGTAAATGGAAAACTTATAGCCCACGATAAAAGACCAGCCAATTTAACCGAATCCAACGGCGAGAAAATGTATTTTGGTATTCAGAGCGGGAAAGGTAGTTGTTTGCCGTTCTGGTTCCCATTTAATGGTGCGCTGGATAATCTGCGTATCTACAATCGAAGTTTAAATGA
>JAKDLC010000232.1 GCA_030453055.1 Nitrosospira sp. | reverse complement strand
GCGACAGCGGCGCATCCGTGCTGCTGCTGGAAGCACGTGGATTGCCGGAGAAAACGGAAGATTCCCGCCCACTGGCCTTGTCCCACGGCAGCCGCATCATCCTGGAACGTTTGGGTGTGTGGAGGGGGTTGCCGGAAGTCACCCCGATTACCACCATTCATATCTCGAACCGTGGCGGTTTCGGGCGAACCGTACTGACCGCTGTCGATGTCGGTGTGCCGGCTTTGGGCTATGTAATGAATCACCATGATGTATTCCGATCCCTGCATGAGGCACTGAAAAATTGCGGCGTAGACCATCTGGTCGGAGCCAGGGTAACGCGGCTGGAGACCAGCGCAGAGAAGGGAGAGATCGAGTTTGAGCATAATGGCGTAACAAAAAAAACCTCGGCCAGGCTGCTGGTATTGGCGGATGGCGGCCGCCTCGCTGCGCAAATCGACGGCGTGACTCAACACGTGCGCGACTACCGGCAATGGGCGATCGTTGCGCGTATCAAAAATGAGCGCTCGGCGAGCATGGCATTGGCGAAACCATCCCGGATGAAGAGCGGCGCTGCAACGCGCCAGCCGGCAACAAGCCGTCGTGCCGAAGAGCCCGCGCGCCCGCAGTGTGGCGTGGCTTACGAGCGCTTCACCCCTGACGGTCCGGTGGCGCTATTGCCCTCGGGCGAATACTTCGCCTTGATATGGACCGCTTCTCCTGCAGCGGCGCAGGAAATTCTCACTTTGGATGACGCGGCCTTTCTTGTCCGTTTACACGATCACTTCGGCGACCGTCTCGGCAAATTCGTCGAAGCCGGCAAGCGTTCCGGTTTTCCCCTAACGCTTAAGTACGCCACCCCCATCACCGCTTGCCGCATTGCATTGGTGGGTAATGCGGCGCAAACCCTGCACCCGGTTGCGGGACAAGGGTTCAATCTGGGACTGCGCGATGCCTGGGAGCTGGCCGAGGAAATCATTGAATCGCCGGTTGAGATAGGTACGCCCGCAATGCTTGCAAGATATCGCCATAAGCGCCGGGTGGACAGCAGCGCGGGACGAGTATTCACCGATTCTCTGGTGAAACTGTTTTCCAATGACGATCCGCTGTTGGGGAGCATGCGCAGCTTGGGGTTGAGCGCGCTGGACTGCCTGCCGCAGGCTAAGCGTTTCGTCGCGCGACGCATGATGTTCGGTGCAAGAGGTTGATCAGTAAAATACTTAAAGTATCACCGAAGACCCAGCCACCGAAGGCCAGCCGGAAAATCCCGGATGCAAATCAAAAAATTCCTTGCATATCCTTGGCAGGCGCAGGAACTACAGTAAATGGCAAATGTAAATAGTAAACACAGCCTATTGTCAACTGTAGAATCTTACATCTATCCTTTGCCATGACATAAAGATACCCTGTCGACCTTATCGAGCACGTCCCGAAAGGGTACGGTTTATCTGGCGAGAAAATACTATGAACTATGCGCCTCCTCGCGCCTTGTCTGACACCAAGCCAGTCATTTTTACCCGATTTATTCATTTGAATCCCCGCCATTCAAAGCAGAATCATGCAGATCGGTCCTCATATCCTTAAAAATAATCTTATCGTCGCCCCCATGGCGGGGGTAACCGACCGCCCTTTCCGGCAGTTGTGCAAGAGCATGGGCGCGGGCATGGCGGTGTCGGAAATGGTCTCGAGCAACTCATTGTTGTGGGGCTCTGAAAAGACCCGGCGCCGCGCCAACCATGAAGGGGAGGTAGACCCGATTTCGGTACAAATCGCGGGCGCCGACCCGCTGATGATGGCTGAAGCCGCTCGCTACAATGTCGCGCAAGGGGCGCAGATCATAGATATCAATATGGGTTGTCCGGCCAAAAAAATCTGCAACGTGATGGCGGGTTCCGCGTTGTTGCAGGATCAACCGCTGGTGGGACGGATACTTGATGCCGTGGTAGGCGCGGTACGTGTTCCCGTTACCCTGAAAATTCGCACCGGTTGGGACACACAGCACAGGAATGCGCTCGCTGTAGCGCATATTGCCGAGAGCGCAGGCATCCAGGCGCTGGCTATTCATGGGCGTACGCGCGCCTGCGCTTATACGGGTCACGCGGAATATGACACCATCGCCGCGGTAAAGGCCGCGGTAAAAATCCCGATTATCGCTAACGGTGATATCACCACACCTGAAAAAGTAAGGCAAGTGCTCAACTACACCCGCGCCGATGCCGTCATGATCGGCCGCGCCGCCCAGGGACGGCCTTGGATATTCCGCGAGATCAGTCACTTTCTGGCCACGGGTAATCATCTCCAGCTGCCTGAAGTAACCGAGATTCATCGTGTGCTCATCGAGCATCTGCATAAACTGTATGACTTCTATGGTGAATATTCCGGCGTGCGCATTGCCCGCAAGCACATCTCCTGGTACACCAAAGGGCTGGTCGGATCCGCCATGTTCCGGCACGCAATGAACCAGTTGCAAACCACGGACCAGCAGCTGTCTGCGGTTAACGAATTTTTCAGTGAGCTTGCCGGCTACGGCCGGCGCTTGACTTATGTTGAACCCGAGGAGATGGTCGCATGAGCGTCATTAACGAAAATGAAATTGCTTGTTGCGTACGCCGCACCCTGAACGGTTATTTCAATGATCTGGACGGTGAAAAGCCCCATCCCATTTATGATATGGTAATGCGCAGCGTGGAGAAACCGCTGATCGAGCTGGTGATGGAGCACGCCGAGGGTAACCAAACGCGCGCCGCAGAGCTGCTCGGTATCAACCGCAATACGCTTCGTAACAAAATGAAGCAGTATCAGATTAAATAGGTTCCCCGGCACAACGATTCCGGGCAGCCCAGGTAGAAGAGGCCGCGAAGCGGGCAGCGAGGGAGCGGCTTACATTATCCTGACCCGGTAGTCATAGCGGGCTCACTAACCCGGATGTTTCATAAATTGACGCGCGCCCTTGCTGGCCTTTTGTTTCGTATGGGAATTTTGCTCAGTCGGGCGTATGAATAACTACGCCACTCCTTCACAAAATCCCCCTACAAAACAAAATTCTGCGCAATCATCACGCGAATTTATGAAACATCCGGGCTAACCCTTCAAGTCACGCCGGGTTTGATCGCTGACATTGCCTGGCTGCCCAAGGCAAGGCAACGCAAAGCCGCCCCAAGTCGCCCAAGCAACGTCAACCAAATCCGCTACGCGGACTTGCTGTAATTTTCGTCTGCATTCGCTCATCGCGATGCCGATCGCTTGGTCAACTGCGCGGTCGATCGCCCGGTTGATTGTGATTGCATAATACTTGCGGAGAATTTCCATGGACTTTAACGCATGGTTCACGGTACGACGGCTCCCGGCCTCGGCAGGATCGCTCATTCTGGCGCTCGGCTGCATGTCTGCTGCTATTGCCCAAAACACTTTTTCCGGCGCCCTGCCGGCCAACAGCCCCGATTACGCTCTCCCATCCGTGCCGGAGGAAAAGAACGATTTAACCTTGCGCGACGCCGCGCTCCTTGCGTTGCAACGTAATCCCGAGCTGGCCGCTTTCGTCAAGGAAACGCGCGCCCTGCGGGGGGCGACGCTACAAGCCGGGCTATTGCCCAACCCCGATTTGGTCATTACGGCCGAGAATGCGGGAAACCTTCCGAAAGCTGGTGCTTCTTCGGATAGGATAGGCGCAAAGGATGTTGAGCAGCAAGACACCATCATTCGGATCAATCAATTGATCGAACTCGGCGGGAAGCGTGCCGCGCGGGTCAAGGCGGCATCGCTTGCCGAGGAGCTGGCGATTCAAGACTATGAGACGCGGCGGCTGGAGCTCATTGCCCAGGTGGCAAATGTATTCACCGACGTGCTGACCGGACAAGAACAGTTGCGGCTTGCCCAAGAGAGCCAGCAATTGGCGCAGCGGGTGGTCAGCACGGTCGCCAAGCGCGTTCAGGCGGGCAAAGTGCCTCCCATCGAGGAAACCAAGGTCGAGGTTGCGTTCTCCGCCACTGAAATCGCCCTGGTCCAGGCACAGCGCGATCTGGCGGCTGCGCGCAAACGTCTGGCCCTGCTATGGGGAAACTCCTCCCCGCAGTTTAATAAGGCGCTGGGAAACCTGGAGTCGCTGGTTGCCGCGACGGATTTTGAAAAGCTTGCCGAACGTACTCTAG
>JAKDLC010000231.1 GCA_030453055.1 Nitrosospira sp. | reverse complement strand
TCCGCACAGGGTGGGTCGGCCCCTGCAATCGAACAACACAGTAACACCAAGGTGGGTATTGGCGGGGCCAAGTTGGCAGGTTACGGCTTGCTCGAGGAGCGAATGGAGGCGACCAAAAAAACCATGGCCGCTACGGATAAAAATTATTATAGCATTCAGTTATTTGCAACCGAAAATATCCAGCCGGACCGTATGGAGCGGTTTTTGAGCCGGGCTCAGAATCTGGTCAATTTATCCGATCTTTATATGCATGCGGTAACCCACGACGGCCAGGCCCAATTCAGGGTTACCTACGGAATTTATCCCACCCGCGAGCAAGCCAGCGCGGCGGTGGACGAACTTCCGCAAAAATACAAAACTGCTTTTCATCCCGAGCTGTATACCTTGGGTGAATTACGCTGATTCCCTGAACGAACGCGATTTCCGATATTCACGGGATGCTGGCATACGTGATGTTACAATAGTTCTTCCATTAAACGTCATCGTTATTCCATGCCGGTGCCTCATCTTGCTGCTGGCCTGAGTGGCCCGATTCTCGATCTGGAAAGATGCATCATCGATGCCATGTCCGCCATCGAACATTGGTTGCGCGGCCAATGGCAGGAGCATGCCGCGCCATTTTACTGTTCGGTGGATTTGCGCAACAGCGGCTTCAAGCTGGCGCCGGTGGACACGAATTTATTTCCCGGCGGCTTCAACAATCTCAATCCCGAATTCATGCCGCTGTGCGTACAGGCGATGATGGCGGCGGTGGAAAAAATCTGCCCCGATGTCTTCAGCATACTGTTGATCCCGGAAAACCACACCCGCAATGTGTTTTACCTGCAAAACCTGGCGACTTTGCAAGCCATTATGCGGCATGCGGGCATGAATATTCACATCGGTACCCTGCTGCCGGAAATCACCACGGCCACCGTGATCGATCTTCCGGCGGGCGGCAGCCTCACGTTGGAGCCGGTTCGACGTAAAGGCAATCGCCTGGTTGCGGAGGGGTTTGATCCCTGCGCCATATTGCTCAACAACGACCTCTCGACAGGCATTCCGGCGATCCTGCAGAATCTGGAGCAAACGGTCATTCCACCGCTCCATGCAGGATGGACGACACGACGCAAATCGCAGCATTTCACGGCGTACGACAACGTGGCGCAGGAATTCGCCAATCTGATCGCCATCGATCCGTGGCTCATCAATCCGTATTTTGCCTCCTGCGGCAAAATCAATTTTCGCGAAAGCAAAGGCGAAGACTGCGTAGCGAGCACAGTGGACGAAATCCTGCGCGATATTCGGGAAAAGTACGTGCAATACGGCATCAAGGAGGACCCGTTTGTCATCGTCAAGGCTGACGCCGGCACCTATGGCATGGGTGTCATGACGGTGAAAGACGGCGCCGAAGTTCGCACGCTCAACCGCAAACAGCGCAATAAAATGGCGGTTGTGAAAGAAGGCTTGCCGGTGACGGACGTCCTGGTGCAGGAAGGGGTATATACATTCGAAAGCATCAATGCCGCCGTGACCGAACCGGTGATATACATGATCGACCGCTACGTCGTGGGCGGTTTTTACCGGGTGCACACCGGTCGCGGTACCGATGAGAATCTCAACGCGCCTGGCATGCATTTCGTACCGCTGGCTTTTGAAGATACCTGCCTGCTGCCCGACCGCGAAGCGCGGTCGGGTGGCGCTCCCAACCGATTTTATGCTTACGGGGTGATTGCGCGGCTGGCATTGCTTGCGGCCGCGCAAGAGCTGGAGCAGCGCGATGGGTATAACGAAGCCGCATCCGCTTAGCTTAGCGCAGCGATCAACCGCCGGTTCCGGATAAATGAAACTCGCTTTCATTCTCGACCAGCTGGATTCGATCAAACCTTATAAGGACTCCAGCTTTGCCATGATGCGTGAAGCGGCTTCGCGCGGTCATCAGCTGTTTACCATGCAACAAGGTGATTTGGCGTGGAAGGATGGCGAAACGGTCGGATTTGCACGCGCACTGGAATTAGTCGATCAGGCGGATGAGCCTCGCTGGTATCGGACAAAAGAACCCGAAGAAACGTTGCTGCAAGCATTTGACATCGTGCTGATGCGCAAGGACCCGCCATTTGACATGGAGTATGTCTACAGCACCTACCTGCTGGAATTGGCGGAAAGCCGGGGTGCTCGTGTCACCAATAGTCCGCGGGGAGTGCGGGATAACAACGAGAAGCTTGCCATAGCGAAGTTTCCGCAATTGACGGCCCCTACCCTGGTGACAAGGCAGGCACGCTTGATTCGTGATTTTCTCGCCGAACATCAGGATATCGTGCTCAAACCGCTCGATGGCATGGGGGGAGCAAGCGTGTTTCGCATTCACCGTGCCGATCATAATATCGGCGTGATCATAGAAACCCTCACGCATTACGGAACGCGTACGGTTATGGCCCAGCAATACATCCCGCAGATTGCCCAAGGTGATAAGCGCATTCTGCTGATAGCCGGAGAACCCGTGCCTTACACGCTTGCACGTATTCCCAAGCCAGGCGAATCGCGCGGCAATCTCAACGTCGGCGGCACCGGCGTGGCGCAGCCGCTGACAGGGCGCGATCGTGAGATCGCCGAGGCGCTGGGTCCCGCATTACATGATCAGGGCTTGCTGTTGGTGGGACTGGACGTAATCGGCGACTATCTCACCGAAATCAACGTTACCAGTCCAACCTGCATGCGGGAAATTACTGATCAGACCGGCTTCAACGTTGCTGAAATGATGTTGGACGCGCTGGAAAAGAAGTTTGACCCAAGCGTTTATCTTTGATACCGGATGGCAGGGTGAAACATGGTCGGAATTTTAATTATCTCTCACGGTGTTCTCGGCGATAGCCTTATCCATTGCGCTGATCACGTCATGGGACAGAAATCGCAGTATGTGGCGCATCTGGGCATTACCATCCGGGACGACCCCGACGCCGTCATGCCCAGAGCGCTGGAATTGGTGGGAGAATTGGATCGTGGTGACGGTGTGCTGGTATTGAGTGACATCTGCGGCGCGACGCCATGCAATATCGCCAGCCGGCTGACTAGCCGGGGAAGGGTGGAATGTCTCGCCGGAGTCAATCTGCCGATGTTGGTGCGGGCGCTTACATACCGCAACGAATCGCTCGCGGTAGTCGGCGAAAAAGCATTGGCAGGTGGGCGAGAAGGAGTAATGCGCATTAATCCGGGATCGGCTGATGCAGGGTCGGCCAATGCAATATAGGGAGATTAAGATTCTTAACAAGCTGGGGCTGCACGCGCGCGCCTCGGCAAAGCTGACCCAGCTGGCCAGTCGATTCCGGAGCGAGGTATGGTTATCTCGCGACGATCGTAAAGTTAATGCCAAGAGCATCATGGGGGTGATGATGCTGGCTGCAAACAAGGGCGTCACCTTGGGTATCGAAACAACGGGTCCGGATGAAATCGAGGCGATGCATGCGCTGACGGACATGATCGAGGATCATTTCGGAGAAAGTGAATGAGCTTTGCGTTGCACGGCGTGGGCGTATCCGGTGGCATCGCCATAGGGCATGCGTATCTTGCTTCTCACGCCGCGCTGGACGTGGCGCATCACATCCTGCCGCAGGACCAGGTCGGCAACGAAGTATCCCGGCTTGACACTGCGTTCACAGCGGTTCGCGAGGAACTGGAGGCGCTGCATGCCTCTGTCGTCAGCGGGCCCGCAGCCGCCGAATATGGCGCGTTTCTCGATTTGCACAGGATGATTCTTGACGACCCCACGCTTTCCACCGCGGCCAAAACCTACATTGCCCAGAACCACTGCAATGCCGAATGGGCCATTACCCAGCAGATGGACGTGTTGATGGCGCAGTTCGAGGAGATCGAGGATCCTTATCTGCGCGAACGTAAAACCGATGTGATCCAGGTGGTGGAACGGGTGCTGAAAGTCTTGCTGGGGCATCCGGGTTATGTTCCAACCCCGCTGAAGCGGGATGGCGACAGCATTCTGGTCGCCCATGATTTGAGTCCCGCCGACGTGATTCAATACAAGCGGCACCGGTTTACCGCATTCCTCACTGATTTGGGCGGTTTGACTTCCCACACGGCTATCGTCGCGCGCAGTCTCAATATTCCTTCCATCGTGGCGCTGCATCAAGCACGCC
>JAKDLC010000230.1 GCA_030453055.1 Nitrosospira sp. | reverse complement strand
GCGTATTACAACGGAAAAGGCGACACTATTGACCACAGGCGTTGAACTGGAAGACGGTCTGGCCAAATTCGATCACTTATCAGACGAAGGCGGCGAGGGCGCCAATCACTGGTATCGAGTGATACTGAAGGAAGGCAGGAACCGCGAGGTGCGCCGCCTGTTTGAAACGGCAGGAATGACGGTGAGCCGCCTGATGCGGGTCCGCTTTGGTCCCGTTAACCTGCCGCCGCGCCTGAAACGCGGAAAGTGGATGGAGTTGGACGAGTTGGAAACAAAGCGCCTGCTGGCGTCGGTCGCTTAGCTGTCGGGCTCATTGTGACTAATAGAGCCTCTCTTTCATTTTGCACCCGCTGGTTTATTGGCAAGCATGATATATCGATATGCCAACGACACATCCATCATAAAAAGCGCGGATAGTATCCGTAGGTCGGATTAGCGCAGCGTAATCCGACGCCATGTCGAACCCGACGCCATGTCTTGGCGCCGGTAATACGCGGGAATCGGATTGTCGCAGCGCGATCAGCCTTGGTTACTTTGCACAGTCGAGCACGAGCGAACGGATATTCTCGAATAACTTCAGTTTATCGTCGAGATCAGCCACTTCCTGCCCCGGTTTGAATACTGCCGACATATCCTGGTACATATCATTGTCATAAACTCTCAGGGTCGCTTTCGGTCCGACTTTCAGGCTATCGTATCTGACATTCCATGCGAAGTTGACACCCGGCATGAGCGGGATGGCGATCGGGCCGGTGAGCGTAACGAAATTGCCGCGGAAATTTGCGCCATCAAACAGCCGAGCCCAGCAACCGTCAGCCAGCGCCGCATTGAGTGCGAAAACAGGCGGAACCAGCAGGATAACCGGGGCTTTTTCCTTATCCCCCTTTTTGCCTTGCGTATTGTCCTGAGCCGTGGCGAAAGGCGTGGCGCCAAGCGTCAGTATTGATGTGAGCAGTGCTGCCAATAGAGTCATCTTTTTCATTTTTCACCTCCTGATGGTTTAAAAAAAGCCTGCCGCCGCTTCGCGCAGGCGCGAAATAGCGTAGGCAGTGAAACCTTACCGCGAGTGAAAACCTTTGTATGTGCAGCATCGCACATAGAAAACAGCCGATTGTCAGGAATTGAACGCAACTTGTGTCTCTCATCGATCTCTCAAAAAACACGATGGATTACTTGGAGCATTCGATCCGAAGCGACTGGATCTTCTGAGACTTCGCGAAATGCTCGCCGAGTACCGATACTTCCTGCCCCGGCTTGAATGTCGTCGAGGTTCCCTTATAGTGCTGGTCGCCCCATATGGTTAACGTTGCGTTCGGTCCAACGCTGAGACTATCGATCTTGAGGTTCCATGTGTAGTTTGGCCCCACGCGCGGGGTTGGAATGCTGGTTGGACCAGCGATGGTGAGCAGCTCGCCATGGAGATTTATGCCATCGTAAAGCCGAACCCAGCAGCCGCCCGCCAGCGATTTGTCGCCCGCCAAGGCAGGTGGAACCAGCAGGGTAACGGGCGGCTTGTCCTTATCATCGCTCGGACCTAATGAACTGACCTGCGCGGACGCGAAAGGTATAGCGCCAAGCGTAAGCCCAAGTATTAATGGCGCCAGTGTGGCCAATAAAGCCGTCTTTTTCATTTTTCACCTCCTGGTTTGTATTTAAAAATGCCAACCCCAATCTCGCGCCGGCGGCGCGAAAAAATACAGGCAACGAAACCTTACCGCGAGTAAAAACTATTTGTATGTGCTACATCGCACATAAGGACGGCGAAAAAACGGGTTGAAGTGCGAATGTATTGACGCATCTGCTGCGCGACGGAGCGCAGCAGATGCTGGCGCGAGTGATCGGCGGAGGTTGCGGAATTTCTCGAACGCGCCACGGCCGAGGGCAGGAAGGAATTAGTTTATAGCTGAAATCTGGTCGCGTTTCAGCAGGAAAACAAAATCGTCGCCCGCGCTGGTTTCGAGCCAGGTGAAGGGAATCTGGTGAAATTCTCGTTCCAGGGCGTCCCGGTTGTGGCCAATTTCCACTATCAGTATTCCCCGGTCGGTTAAATGGCCGGCTGCTTCGCGCAGTATTGCCCGGGTTGCCTCCAGGCCGTCCTCGCCGCTCGCCAGGGCGAGACTCGGTTCATGGCGGTATTCCTCGGGGAGCGCAGCCATCGAGTCCGCGCTGACATAAGGCGGATTGCTGATAATGAGATCGTAGCGGCGTCCCGACAGCGCGGCGAATAAGTCGGACTGCATGAGATTGATTTTATGCTCCAGGTTGTAATCCGTGACGTTCTTTCGGGCGACTTGCAGCGCTTCAGGCGAAATATCCGCGGCATCTATGTCGGCATTTTCGAAAGCATGTGCAATCAGTACGGCAAGGCACCCCGATCCGGTGCAAAGATCGAGCGCGGAATGGATTTCACCGGGATTTTCTATCCATGGCGCGAGTTGCTCTCGCAGCAATTCCGCGATAAAAGAGCGCGGCACGATCACGCGTTCGTCCACGTAAAAATTGAAATCGCCCAGCCACGCTTCGTTGGTGAGGTAGGCAGCAGGTATTTTTTTTGTTGCGCGGCGCTCGATCATGATCAATACCTGCTCCAGCTCAGCCGTGGTGAGGCGCGCATCAAGAAATGGTTCCAGCCGATCGAGCGGCAAGTGGAGGGAATGCAGAATGAGGTAAGCCGCCTCATCGTATGCCGAGACTGAGCCATGACCAAAAAAAAGGCCGGCGTCGTTAAAGCGGCTTACCGCGAAGCGTAGCAAGTCGCGGACGGTATGGAGTTGGGTTCTGGCCTCGCTATACATTACATAAGCTCTTTATTTCAATCAGTCGTTGTCATCTCGTACAACGTAAATTAGCGCCAGGACAATAAAGACCACGAATCGAAAAGCCGATTCCTGACCATTCCAGTCTCGCGATTGCCACATGCCGAACCATTCTGCGCCAATTACCATAAAGCCGAAAAACCATAGCGCAAAACCGGAAGACAAGCCCAGGACAGACAACAATTTCGCCTTATTGAACATTTCCGCATCACTGTTGATACGCGTCAGTAGTCGCAACGAACCCGCAAGACACAGCGCAGCCGTCACGAACTCGCACAAAATGATAAACATGTACGCCATGGAGTGGAGGAGCGGGTTCGTAATGGCCCGATGTTTTAAAGCATTTCCGGGATAAACGGTATCCATCGACATTACGTGCTGGACAAACAGAAAGTTTGATTGATAATCAACAACATTATTAAAGGCGACCACAAAAGCCAAACAGCCAATGCCGAATGTCACAAGAATTTTGCTGGCCCGGATCGGTAGAGATTTTTTCATTGTTCGAGAGTCGAGTCTTGATGAGTTACTTACGTGCTCCACCTATCCTGCATGAGAGTCAACTGAGAACGGTTCATAGGCAACATCAACTCCCCTCTTTGTTGATGAGCTGTCGCCTATGCTTACTTTCGGTTTTTCGGACGCCGCGAACATTCAGCGTAGCCAAGGCGACCTGAAGACCAATGACCGCGAAGGCCTGGGCATGCCATCCCCAGGTCACCCATAGGACGTTGCTGACGAGAGACAGCATAAATCCCAAGTGACGCTTGCCCTTGGTTTCAGCGGTCAGCAGCCAGACCGAGAGTATATTGACCGTCATTGCAGGCCATTGTAATAACGCGAAATAATCCATACCAGTTTGAACTCCTCACAGGAAGCGATTTGCAAAACGCCGGCCTTACCCGGTCAACAATTCTCGATGGTTTAATTCACGCCTAGCGCGAGTGTTAAGTTAAGTCCGACAGGCTGCCAGGGCGTGCCCGTGCTATCGCAAGCGAGCGTCATATGTCCAACGCCGCAGTTTTTTCGCTTTGATCCGTGCAGCTTCCGGATGAGCGGGGTTGATGAGAATGTTATTTTCTTCTGGCACGATTACGGATGGTACGAACAAGAGTGTCGATATCATGGCCGCCATCCACTGATTTCCCGCATCCAGACTTGTTATGCCTGCTGGAATCGCATCCCAGCCTGCATGATCCTTCGGGAGGATGGCTGCCACTTCCCAGACGTCGTCAGGTATCTCGATGGAGACGAGGTACCGGTTGAGAGGTAGATCGCCCACAGCCAAGTGCACAACCGTCTCCAGGCAGGCGAGCGCAATAG
>JAKDLC010000229.1 GCA_030453055.1 Nitrosospira sp. | reverse complement strand
TCATGGAACTCCATTTGCTTATTCCCGCGCTCTTCTGGCCGGAAGTTTCGCTGTTCGGAATTTACCGGGATTTGCCGTTGCCCGCACTGGAAAAACTACTGGCGAAAAGTTCGTGTACCGATGATGAATCGCAGGAAACCGAGGTGTGGCTTTGCCGTACTTTCGGTGTGTCAAAGCAGCAGGATTGGCCGGTGGCGCCTATCACTTTGCAAGTCGATGGCGCGGGAAAGGTAAAAGCGGGTGACGATTACTGGGTTCGCGCCGACCCCGTGCATTTGCGTATTGAACGCGATCAGATCGTGCTGGCTGACAGCCGTGTTTTCCGGATTTCGTCGGAAGAGGCGGATCAGTTTACGGGTTTGCTCAACCGGCACTTTGCCGAAAATGTTCCGGAAATCGTATTCCTGCCGCTACAGCCTGATCGCTGGTATTTGCGCGTAACGAATACGCCTCCGGCAAAAACCTGCTTACTCGGCGAAGTCGCCAATAAGGGTATCAACGAGCGATTGCCGTTCGGCGACAACAATAGGGTCTGGCGCGGTCTCTTCAACGAAATCCAGATGCTGCTGCATGAGCATCCGCTTAACCAGTCGAGAGAAGCGCGCGGCGAACCTGCCATTAATGGCACCTGGTTCTGGGGCGGCGGGATCATGCCCGACTCCATCGCCTGTGCCTATACCCATGTGTGGAGCAATGATGTCCTTGCCAGGTCTCTGGCGCTGGCGTGCGGTTCAAGTCATGCGCAACTTCCGCCGGATGCCGCGGCATGGCGCCAATCCGCCGCGTCCGGCAGGCATCTTGTCGTGCTCGATACCCTGCTTGGAAAAGCCCGATACGGGGATGCATACGGTTGGCGCGAGGGCCTGAAGGAACTGGAACGGAACTGGTTCGCGCCTTTGTGGACAATGGCAAAGCAGGGCCGGCTCGATCGACTCACCCTTACCGCCGTCCATGAAAGTAAAACCAGAAATTTCTCCCTGCAACGCGGAGACTGGAGAAAGCTCTGGCGCAAGACGAAACCGCTTTCCATTTATGCCGGCTGACAGCCTTATAATACGCGGATAATGTACCGGGGCGACCAGCCATAGCTATAAATAGTTGTAAATAGCTATAAATAGCTATTCTGAAGGTACTAATTCGGTATATTATTACGCGTAAAATCAATACAATTGCCGGATGACTTTGCGCTTTTTTTTGCGCCTCCGGAAATAACAAATTGTATTGCCGTACTTTTTTATAAAATCCTGAAAAAAGGACCACTAAAAGAAAAAAAGAATATAAATCATGAAGGGGAAAAGCATGACGGATTTAGAGCTGTTCAAACCATTGCTGAATTGCAACACGGTAGAAGAACTGCATGCCCGCACCACCGCCATTATCGGCCAGATGGGATTTGAGCATTTTCTGTATGGGGTGCAGGTAAATACTTCACTTACCCGCCCCTATCGATTCATTCTCAGTTGTTATCCCGAGGCATGGCGCAAACGTTATGATGAGGAGGGTTACGCAAGTATTGATCCGACGGTTTCCCACTGCGCCACAACAATCATTCCCATTATCTGGAAGAGCGAATTTTTCAAGGGACGCAAGGAAGCCAGGGTAAGAAGCGAAGCAAAGGATTCCGGCCTGGTGAACGGGGCCAGCTTCTCGGTCCACGCCGGGCGCGGCGAAGCCGCAATGCTGAGCCTTGCCACCTCGCGGGGCTCTCGCGAGGCTCAGGAAGACATCGTTGCGATGATGGCTAAGTCTCAGCTGTTAACCTGTTATCTGCATGAGGCGGTTCAGCGTATTGTGCTTAGCCAGGGTCCCCTTCCCCTGAAAAAAACCAGTTTGACGGAACGGGAAAAAGAATGCTTGCTGTGGGCGGCGGAGGGCAAGACAGGTTGGGAAATAGCCAATATTGTCAGTATTTCAGAACGAACGGTAACGTTTCATCTCAAGAATGCGGCAAATAAAATGGGGGTAGTGAACCGCCAGCAGGCGATTTCACGCGCGCTCTCCATGGGGCTGATCGCGCCTTGATCCATTGCTTGAGGCTAGCAGCCTGTCCTTAGTTCCATCATTACCGGCGCATGATCCGACGGCCGCTCGAGCTTGCGCGTGGCTTTGTCTATGATGCATGCGGTGCATATTTTCGCAAGCTCATGACTCACCAGGATGTGATCTATTCGCAGGCCCCTATTACGGCGAAAGGCCATCATGCGATAATCCCACCATGTGTAGGATTTTTCCGGCTGGTCGAACAGGCGGAAGCTGTCCCGCAAGCCCAATCCGAGTATTTCCCGGAACGCCTCGCGCTCCGGCAGACTGAACAAAACCTGTCCTTCCCATAACGCTGGATCATGCACGTCGCGCTCTTCCGGCGCGATGTTGAAATCACCCAGCACCACCAGTTTCCGATGTTTATTCAACATATCGCGCAGCCAGCCGTTGAGCGCTGCGAGCCATTTCAGCTTGTATTGATATTTTTCCGAATCGACGCTTTGACCGTTTGGAACGTAGATGCAAATTATCCGTACATCATCGTAAATCGCGGATAAGACGCGTTTTTGAGGGTCGTCCAGACCGGGTATGGCGGCGACGATTTCAGCTCCCGCCTGTTTGCTGAGCAGGGCGACACCGTTATAAGTTCTTTGGCCGGTACAGATCGTTTGATATCCCGCCGCTGCAATCTCGGCTATCGGAAAATTTTCATCCTGAAGCTTGGTTTCTTGCAGGCACAACACATCTGGCTGATTTACCGCCAACCAGTCAAGAACCTGAGAGAGACGGACTTTGAGGGAATTGACGTTCCAGGTGGCAATCTTCATGCCGCATTTTATCAAATAATGCGCCTGATATGGTTTTCAGAGGATCGTCGGATTACGCTACGCTAATCCGACTTACAAAAGCTTCGTCATTCCCGCGAAAGCGGGAATCCGGACGCTTCCGGCCGGAAGACAGGCAAATACAAAATAATTCGCCGTTTCGGTTGTGCTATTATCCTTGGCAGTTGGATTAAGGTGTAGTGTGCGGCTTTGCCGCGGCGTTCGTTTATAGCCTATTACCCTTCAAACAAAGGCACAGTAACCATGGGCACTTCGAATGACCCGGAATTTGGCGTCGCCGACTGGCGTCGATTGTTGCGTTCAATCGGCGAAGATCCTTCACGTCAGGGCCTGCACGAAACGCCGAACCGCGTTACACGGGCTTGGGCTCATTGGACACGCGGTTATCGGCAGGACCCGGCCACGATTCTCAAGACATTCGCCGATGGTGGCGAGAGCTACGACGAGCTGATAGTCGTCAGGCAGATACCCGTTTATTCCCATTGCGAGCACCATTTGGCGCCCTTCTTTGGTCACGCGGCCATCGGCTATCTCCCGATGGGGCATATCGTCGGGTTATCCAAACTGACGCGATTGGTCAACTGCTTCGCCGCACGGTTACAAGATCAGGAACGCCTGACCCAGCAGATCGCGCAGTCCCTGCTTGAACATCTGGAACCCAAGGCCGTCGGAGTGATCATCCGTTGTCGCCATATGTGCATGGAGTCACGAGGGATCGCGGTTGCCGGCGAGGAAACGGTCACTTCCGCAATGCTGGGCGATTTAAAGACAAACGCTGCTCAACGGGCTGAATTCATGGCGCTCGCCGAGCGGTGCCAATAGGATAGTACTCTGACCCACTTTTTACCAGGTGCGCGCACTCGCAGCGCACGTCTTCCGTAGCCAAACAACTTATATGAAGCCAGCCAAGTATCTTTCCATTTTCTCTCCTGCGACGAAGCAGGAAAGAAAAGACAATTTCGAAACTTACTGGAAGTTTACTCAGCAAAATGGCGGCGAACTTTTTGAAGAGGATAAGGATCTGGCCAAAAAACGTGCCCGGCTGCAGCACTTCCGGGACAACCCGGTTAAATTGCGGAAACCGCTGGCTGATCCCGAAGTCTTTTATCGTAATTATGTCAAGATGCGGGATGATCCGAAGTCACTGGATCGAATGACTCTGATGTTGAGCGGTATGTATAAATTCGCCAGACATGAGTGGGTGGGAATAAAAGGTGCGTGGGATTCCGTTCCCGATATGGCAAATTCATATACGGTAGAAGATAAAATCAGCCGTGTCCATTTGGCCGAAGAATTTTGCCACGTACGCCTGTTCAACGAAATGCTGGTTACCTGTGGCCTGGATGAGGTGGAATG
>JAKDLC010000228.1 GCA_030453055.1 Nitrosospira sp. | reverse complement strand
ACAAATGGGAATAGGTATGGACATGAGGATCTTTGCCGTCCATATCCTTGGCGCATCCTCCATCATGGGATCGATCAACATCATCACCACCATTCTCAACATGCGCGCACCCGGCATGACGCTGATGAAAATGCCAATGTTCGTCTGGACCTGGCTGATCACGGCGTATCTTCTGGTTCTGGTGATGCCGGTGCTGGCGGGAGTGGTCACCATGCTGCTGACCGACCGCAACTTCGGCACCAACTTCTTTAACGCGGCGGGCGGCGGCGATCCGGTGATGTTCCAGCATATTTTCTGGTTCTTCGGACACCCGGAAGTCTACATCATGATTTTGCCCTCGTTTGGCATCGTCTCGGAAATCATCCCGGCGTTCGCGCGCAAGCCGTTGTTCGGCTATTCCTCGATGGTGTACGCTACTGCGTCCATCGCCATCCTGTCCTGCATCGTCTGGGCGCACCACATGTTCACCGCCGGCATGCCGGTAGCCGGGCAACTGTTTTTCATGTATGGCACGATGCTGATCGCGGTGCCGACCGGCGTGAAGGTATTCAACTGGACCGCCACCATGTGGCGCGGTTCCATGACCTTCGAAACGCCCATGTTGTTCTCTATCGGTTTTATTTTCCTTTTTGTCATCGGCGGTTTCAGCGGCGTGGTTTGTGCGATCGTACCGATAGATGTCCAGGTGCAGGACACCTACTATGTCATTGCGCACTTCCACTATGTGCTGGTATCCGGTTCGCTCTTCGCCATCTTCGCCGGGACTTACTACTGGCTGCCGAAGTGGACCGGGCATATGTACGACGAGACGCTGGGCAAATGGCATTTCTGGCTGTCGATGTTCTTTTTTAACGCCACTTTCTTTGTCCAGCACTTCCTGGGATTGGCGGGCATGCCGCGCCGCATTCCCGACTATGCGCTCCAGTTCGCCGATTTCAACATGATTTCCAGCATCGGCGCATTCGGCTTCGGTACCACTCAACTGCTGTTCCTCTACGTGGTGCTGAAGTGCATCCGTGGCGGAGCAAAAGCGCCCGCAAACCCATGGGAAGGCGCAAAGACGCTGGAATGGACGTTGCCATCGCCTGCGCCCTATCATAGCTTCGAGACGCCTCCCGTCGTGAAGTAATCAGAGATAGGAGTACGATATGTCAGAAAACGCAAATATGTCGAAGAACGTGGATACGCCTCATGACGTGGAGACAGAGAGGAGGCATGCAGCGATAAGAACAGCGTTGTTTCTGCTGGCTTCCTCTTTGATCCTGCCGGTGACGCAGTATTTATGGCAGGCGTACTGTTGTTGATCGGATTCTGACCGTTGATTAGAATGGTGGCGAGCGGTAAGTATCAGCTGACGGATTTTCCCGAAGCAGTTCTGGGCGACATGAGGCGGACTCGCGTAGACTGTAAATTTATTGCCAACAGGTGCTGACATGTCAGAGCGCGCGTCTAAAACGTTACCGGCCATCGTGGAACCAGCCGGTGTGCCGATCGATTGCAGGAATTGCGGCGCTTACACGTTATGCATGTCCCTGTGGCTGAGGACCGGTGATTCATCGTTACTCGAGCGTGTCGTCAAAAAAAAGCAAGTGTTCAAACGCGGAGAAGCCTTGTATCGCATGGGACAGCCGGCGGAGCATATGTATGTCATTCGCGGTGGATCGGTCAAGACCTGCGTCAGTACCGAAGACGGGCAGGTGCAAGTGGTAGGTTTTCACGCAGAGGGAGAATTGCTGGGGCTGAACGCAATTGCGCACGGGCGCCACAACTGCGAGGCTCGGGCGATGGGAGTCACTTCCGTTTGTGAAGTTTCAGTCGACCGCTTTGAGGAGCTGGCCAGGAAAGATCCTGCCATTCAATACGAGATTTTCAAGATCATGAGCGCGGAAATCCACCACAGCCAGGAATTGCTGCTTCTGCTCGGCAGACACAATGCGGAGGAGCGTCTCGCTGCTTTTCTGCTCGATCTGTCGCAGCAGTTTGCGCAGCGCCATTGTTCGGCTACTGAGTTCCGGCTGAGCATGTCCCGCAGCGAGATAGGCAACTACCTGGGAATCGCCGAGGAGACTGTGTGCCGGGTATTTGCCCGGTTTCAGGATGATGGACTCATCAGCAGCGAGTGCCGGCATATCAGGCTCAACGATATGAAGCGCTTGCAACAGATCGCCGCTCATCGGCCGACTGCCGGCTCGCGGAACGCCATGGTCCCGCATGTCCAAGCCTGATCCGCAACTTCCTGTAAAATTCCTGTAAATGAATTGATCTCGGCGCGTTCCCGTTGTTTTTTCGAAGCGATGCTATGGGGGATAGCCCCTCCGGGAAATGGCTGCGAAAGATGCCATCCATCGAGTTTTTTTGGTGTTGATGCGCTATGATCGGCTTGCGAATGAGATAAGTGGTTGATGTTGTTATATGTATTCTTCAAAGAAAGACTTATAGGAGAAACTGCGAATTACTGTTATTCTCCCGTAGGGACATTTTTCATCGTTTTGTCCCGCATCAGGTCGTTCAAATAGTTTGTACAGCCCACATATCTTAATCTCAAGGAAAGTTTATGAAAAAGTTGTTTATTACTCTTGTCACAATGTTAGCGTTTCCCGGCGCTGCCTATGCAGTCGTTAACATCAACACCGCTACCCAGGCCGAGCTTCAGACTATCACCGGTATTAATGCTGCCAAAGCCAAGGCGATCATCGACTATCGCACCAAAGCCGGCGCATTCAGGTCGACGGACGATCTGGAAAATGTCGAGGGCATCAGTTCCCAGACGGTGGATCTGAATGTAATCCGCCCGCAGATTTCGATTACCGGCCCCACCACGATCAGGAAAGAAGCCAAGCCAGCGGCCAAGTAAGGGACGAAAGAGACGAGAGGAACTGACCGGAAGCTGTCGAGAGCAACACAAGGGTAGGGCGGCGAAGTCAGGCAATTCATCCACATGATACGGGCGAATTCTTTGGCTATCTGATATGATACCGCCCTTTTGCCGTTCCGGCTGAGGATTTACCCATGCCCCGTTCCATTCGCAATATCGCTATCATCGCCCACGTCGATCACGGCAAGACCACATTGGTGGATAAGCTGCTGCATCAGGCGGGTTCTTTCGCCGCGCACCAGCACATCGCAGAGCGGGTGATGGATTCCAGCGATATCGAGCGCGAGCGCGGCATTACCATACTCGCCAAGAACTGCGCGGTGGACTACGAAGGCGTGCATATCAATATCGTGGATACGCCCGGTCATGCCGATTTTGGTGGGGAGGTGGAGCGCGTACTGTCCATGGTCGATGGCGTATTGCTGCTGGTGGACGCGGTCGAAGGCCCCATGCCGCAGACGCGTTTTGTCACCAAGAAAGCGCTGGCGCTGGGGCTGCGTCCCATCGTCGTCGTCAACAAGGTCGATCGCCCCGGGGCGCGGCCCGACTACGTGATCAACGCCACCTTCGATCTCTTCGACAAGCTCGGTGCGACCGAGGATCAGCTCGATTTTCCGGTCATCTTTGCGTCGGGTCTGAACGGCTGGGCCACGCTCACTCCCGGCGAAACCGGCACCGACCTGCAGCCGCTGTTCGACGCGATGCTGCAGCACGTGCCGGCCCACGAAGGCAGCCCCGAGGCACCGCTGCAGTTGCAGATCTGCTCGCTCGACTATTCGAGCTACGTGGGCCGCATCGGCATCGGGCGCATCAACCAGGGCACGCTCAAACCCATGCAGGACGTGGCGGTGTACAGCGGCCCGGACAGCGCGCCGTTCAAGGCACGTGTGAACCAGGTGCTCAAGTTCGAGGGTCTGGAGCGCAAGCAGGCCACCGAGGCCGGCCCCGGCGACATCGTGCTGATCAACGGCATCGAGGGCATCGGCATCGGCGTCACCTTGACCGACCTGGAGCAGCCGCTGCCACTGCCGATGCTCATGGTCGACGAGCCGACCCTGACGATGAATTTCTGCGTCAACAACTCGCCGCTTGCCGGCCGCGAAGGCAAGTTCGTCACCAGCCGCCAGATCCGCGACCGGCTCGACCGCGAGCTGCAGAGCAACGTGGCGCTGCGTGTCGTCGATACCGACGAAGACGGCGTGTTCGAGGTCTCGGGCCGCGGCGAACTGCACCTGACGATCCTGCTCGAGAACATGCGCCGCGAAGGCTACGAACTGGCGGTGAGCAAGCCGCGCGTGGTGTTTCACGAGGCCGACGGAGAGCGCCA
>JAKDLC010000227.1 GCA_030453055.1 Nitrosospira sp. | reverse complement strand
CCTACAAAACAAAATCCTGCGCAATCATCACGCGAATTTATGAAACATCCGGGCTGAAAACCGCCAGCGAGAGAATAACGGAGACAAGCCATGCCTGACGGACAAGGACGCAGTTTCTTCCGGCCGCAGACGCTCGAAACGGGACGGCACCAGTCCTACGAGCAGGCGCTCGAGGGTGAGTATGCCTTTCGCATCGACCGGGGCGAGAAGCCGCCGTTCGAGACCTATAACGACGCCACCAGCGAATTGCGGGGCATCATCCAGGCTTGCGTTCAGGATGGCAAGTCGCTGCGCGCACGTGGCAGCCTGTGGTCGCTAAGCACGTGCGCCGTCACGAATGGCCGCCTGATCGACAACAAGGCCCTGCGGCTGGCATTCGAGGTGCCCAGGGACCTGACGAATCCCGCTTATACCGGCGATGCCGCGAAACTGCGTTTCGTCGAGTGCGGTAACTCGATTGCCGCGCTCAACGACTATCTCTTTGCCAGCGGCCTGTCGATCAAGGCTTGCGGCTCCAACAACGGCCAGACCATCGCCGGCGCACTGTCGACGGGTACCCATGGCAGCGCCTATGAATTCGGCGCCATGCAGGAGATGGTCGTCGGCCTGCACCTCATCGCCGGGCCGAACAAGCACGTCTACCTGCAACGGCAGTCCTCTCCCGTGATGCAACCCGTTTTTGCGCAGAGCATCGGCGCCGATTTCATACAGGACGATACGCTGTTCAACGCCGCGCTGGTGAGCTTCGGCTCGTTCGGCATTATTCACGGCGTCATGATCGAGACGCGCGAGTTGTTCCTCCTCAATGCCGTGCGCTTCCGGCATCCCTACGACGCTAAGCTCAAGGCGGCAATCGACGCCTGCGATCCGACGCTGATTCCCCTGCCTGCGGAGGCAAATTCCGTGCCCAGGGACAAGCCCTATCACTTCGAAATCTTCTTCAATCCCAATGAAGGTACCCCCCCGGCCGAGGCCATCCTGCTCGTGATGTATGAATCCGCCTATGACCCCGACACCTACGTTGCGCCGGAATGGCAGGGAGCCGGCGAGTCAGGGCTGGGCGCTTCCGGGTTGAATGTCATGGGGGCGCTGCTGGGCCGAATCCCCAGCCCGCTGAACAGACTGGCCGTACCCCTGCTGAACAGTCAGGTGAATCAGGAATTCTCGCCTTATTTCAAGCAAGCGATCATCCGCGACCTCTTCCGGGGGGAGCAGACCTTGGGCAAGACGCTTGCCTGCGGCGTGGGAATACCCGTCGCACGCGCGGTCGAGGCAATGGAAATCGCCTTCAAGGCATATAAGGATGCCGACACCGTCCTGCCGCTTATCCTCTCGCACCGTTTTGTCAAAGGCACGAAAGCGCTGCTCGGGTTTACCCGCTTCGACACGACCGCCATCCTGGAGATGGATGCGGTCAATACGCCGGAAACCCGCGCATTCTTCAACCAGGTCTGGAGCGATCTCGATGCGGCGGGCATCCCCTTTACCCTGCACTGGGGCAAATACAACGTCTTCCTCACCCCGGATCGCGTGCGCAACCGCTACGGCGACGCCGCCGTCGATCAGTGGCTCACCAGCCGCGAAACCCTCATGGAAAGCGCCGCGGTGCGGCAGACCTTCACCAACGCCTTCATGACCGATCTGGGATTGGCGACATAAAATCGGCAAATCCACGATCGCCCACGATCGTATACCTTACCTACCACCTACCGGCGCAAGCCGATGGCCCGCGAGAAACTGTGGACATCTGCTTCCATGCTATCTGCTTACAGCGTCTGGATTCCCGCTTTCGCGGGAATGACGAAGCTTATGTAGGATGGGTGAAGCGTAGCGCAACCCATCAAAACCCGAATTGAACAAGCATCAAACCATGACGAATGATGGGTTGCGCTTCACTCCACCCATCCTGCTGAAAACCGTATAGAGGCATCTACATGTCGAACGAGTTTTTCCGTTTTGTCATGAAACCCAGTAAACCCAGTCCTGCAAGCAGCAGTGTAACCGTTTCAGGTTCAGGAACTGTCGAGGCGGACTGTGCGTCAGGCACAAACCCTGCGGCCTGGTTGTCCAGAAACAATGCGCCGCGCGCGACAAAGTCTCCCGTATTCACAACGCCGAATCCGAGCGTGTATGCGCCATCGGCCGGCAAGGTATAACTGAACGATTGCCAATCGGAGTTGCCGTAACTGCCGACTGCAATACCGCCATCTTGAATGCTTGCAAGAACCGTGACCTGTCCATTTACTACGACGAAAGCCGAGTCATTGGAATATATAGCACTGTCACGCGCCACGAAGTCCCAGAATTGGGTGACAGTCTCGCCTGCATGCCCGGTGAATGATTGCTGTATGCCTGCTCCGTTAGTCACAATGTCATCCCCGGCAACAGCCGCGTCGATTGTTCCGGCGCTCAAGCCAAAAAAATTATCAAGACCGCTGGCGAAGGCGCCGCTACCGTCCAAGTACGCCATTTGCGTCTGATACGGGGCTATGATCCAGTCGCTTCCACTGGTAACCACTGACGTTTCGCCTGCCGCAGCTACGCTTCCGGTCGAGGTCCAGCCGGTCAACCCCGACTCAAAACCCTGATTTGCCAGCACAACGGGCGCAGCATTCGCACCGGTACAGAATACAGCCAAGATACTTGCAACCGCTAATCCAAGCCTGGTTTCGTTTTTCATTTCCTCTCCTTTTTTGTAAGTATTCCAATTATTTTTTAAGCACGATCCATGCCACCTTAAAGAATGGCATGTTTTCAATGGACTAGCTTTTTATGGGTGAGGGGAAAAGAAATAACTGTAAAAAGAATCGACGCCTCCGTCGGCTGGTAGAGTAACAAAACATTATAAACCCGGCTTTGGCTTTGGCGCTGCCGCACTCAAGTCACGCGTATCACGCGTGGATCGTCGGCAAACTCCAGCAGCAGGCGCCGAACGCGATCCTGCCAGGCATCGGCGAAAGCGGCACGCTGCGAAGCATCAGCGTAATCCTGCAGGATGGCGCGCAAGCGCTCTCCCTGGGCGGGATCGCCCGGCACCGGGGAAACGTCCAGGCTCACCGCCACGCTCGCGCCGTTGTCGAGGCGTTTGAAGGTGATGGCCTCGCCTTCGCGGCGATCGGCAAAGCTGAGTAATCCCCTGCGCCTGAAGCGCCCCTGTATGCCATGAAAGCCGTTGTCGGCGGCCGCGCCGGTGAGCAGCGTCAGCACTTGCGCGACGACGCCGGTGGTGCCTTCCTTTTCCGGCGCCGGCATATGCACGGAAATGGCGCCGCGCTCGGCGGGTTCATCCGGATAGAGCGCAGTCAGCGCCGCACGCCCGACCAGAAACGCGCCGGCAACGGTAGGACAAGAGTGGCCGGCCAGGCGCACCGCATCAACGTAACGATACTCGAGCACGCCGTCGCGGGCGGCGCCAAGCATGGCGGCGAATGGATCGTGAGTACGCACGACCGGCGCCTGTTCATAGAAATCGGGAAAATTCATGCGGATCTCCTTACGGGGTTGGTTTGAGTGGTTGAGTTGGCTGAATGGATTGAAGTTGATCGGCGCCGCTCAAGAATCGGCATCGGCAACGCAGGGGTGGGACTGCAATTGTGGGAAAAGCGTGCGTTCCTCATGGCGCACGTGTGCGCTGATAAGGTCGGCGAAGCGCCGCAGGCGCGCAGCCGGTTCAAGCGCGCACGGGCCGGCGGCAAGTATGCGTAGTTCAGCATGCTCGGCGAGAATGCGTGTCACCGTTTGCGGGTCGAGCGTATCCCGCGCGATCCGCATCAACCGTTCCTCCTTCTCGAAATGAGCGGCCATCGAAGTATGCCAATGCGCCTCGATGGAGGCCACCGCGGCGGTCATCGCAGCCGAACGGGCCATCACGTCGTTCTCATTTTCACTGGCCGCGCGCCGTGCAGTACGCGCCATTACCAGCGCAACATGGTGTTCGCGCGACAACGAGAGCAAAGCGCCAGTCCGGGGCATTCAGAAATTGATTGTAATGAGATGGTTCGCCGATCGGGCGGATCATTATCTCATGTTTTCAGACCCGGGTCGGCATCGTCCGGCGCCGCGAAGGGGCTGTTGCCGCCCGGAGTTCCAGCCGCCAACGAGGAGGATAAGCAAATTGGTAGGCTATTACAAAATGGCGGCGCTTGTCTATCCCGGTTTCATCCTAATCTGGTAGTTGGACGGGGTGAAGTGTGCGGTTTTTGGGGTGCAGGGCAAGGCGCAACG
>JAKDLC010000226.1 GCA_030453055.1 Nitrosospira sp. | reverse complement strand
TCGCGATGATCGGCGGTGTGGAACAGGTCGTGGCGGTGGCCGAGCAGGAACGCCCGGATCTGCTGATGCTGCAGGGGCAATACCTCAACGCGATGGAACTGCAGATTCTCAGCCGCGTCACTTCCCGCTTTCCCGACTTGGGGGTGGTCATGCTGTGCCCGGATCGATCGCCGGAATTCATTATCGAAGTTATGCGCGCCGGCATTCGCGAAGTGCTGCCGACTCCTCTGATTCGCGATGTCCTGGTCGAGGCGGTCGAGCGCTTTCAGCAAAGAATCATGCTGGCGCGAATGCCCGTCAATCAGTGCAAGGTACTGGCGTTCATTCCCTGCAAAGGCGGCAGCGGGGCGACATTCCTGGCTACCAATATCGCGTATGCCCTGGCTGCGCTGGAGAATAAGCGGGTTGCATTGTTTGATTTCAATCTGCAGTTTGGCGATGCATCGCTGTTCGTGCACGATAGTCCGCCGGCGACTTCGATTGCCGATGTGGCGCGCCAGATTCAGCGGCTGGACGGATCTTTCCTGGCTTCCAGCATGGTCCAGGTATTGCCGAACTTTGGCGTGCTGGCCGCGCCGGAAGGGCCGGAAAAGGCTGCGGAGATAAAGCCGGAGCACATCAATCCGCTGTTCCAGGTAGCGATGAAACACTATGACTTCGTGATTCTGGACATCGGGCGCGAGCTAGATGCAATTTCGATACAGGCGCTGGATCGGGCCGACCTGATTTTTCCGGTGCTGCAGCAGACCCTGCCATCCATCCGGGAGGCCAAACGCATGTCAAGCGCATTTCGCGCGCTAGGCTATCCGGACGATAAGCTCCGGCTGGTCGTGAATCGCTATGAAAAAAATGCCGATATCACGCCCGCAGATATGGAGAATACACTGGATCTGAAGATATTCAAGCTGGTGCCGAACGATTACACCGTGGTCACCCGATCGGTCAACCAGGGCGTACCGGCCATCAAACTGGCCCCACGCAGTCCGGTGGCGAAGTCTCTGCAGGAGATTGCGCACGAACTGTCCCGCAGTGCCGGTCAGGGAAGCCTGCTCAGAAAATTGCTTACATTTTAGAAAACGTCAGTCATGTCGATACGAGACCGCCTGCAAAGCGTGAAGCAAACCGAAGCCGCCGGGCAAAACCCGGCACCCGTTACGGCCCTGCACCATATTCCGGCATATCAGGAATTAAAGGCGCGCGTCCATCAAAAACTGATCGACCGGATGGATCTGACGGTCGTGGAAAGCCTGCCGCCCGAACGTCTGCTGACGGAGATCAAGAACCTGGTGGAACGATTGCTGGTCGAGGAAAGCACCCCGATCAACGAGGCGGAGCGCCAGTGTATCGTCCGGGAAATCCAGAACGAAGTGCTCGGCCTGGGCCCCCTCGAACCCCTGCTGGCGGATCCAACCATCTCCGACATTCTGGTCAATAGTCATCGCCAGGTTTATGTCGAGCGTCGCGGCCGGCTGGAAATGACCGATACCCACTTCGACGATGAAGGACACCTGAGGAAGATCATAGACCGGATCGTTTCGCATGTCGGACGTCGCGTGGACGAATCGAGCCCTATGGTGGATGCACGTCTGCCCGATGGTTCGCGCGTCAATGTCATTATTCCGCCGCTGGCGATCGACGGCTCGATGCTTTCGATCCGGCGCTTCTCCGTCAACCCGCTCAAGTTGAACGATCTGGTAGGTCACAAGTCGCTGACGCCGGACATGGGCGAGATCATCGGCGGGCTGGTCAAGGGCAAGTGCAGCATACTTATTTCCGGTGGTACCGGCAGCGGCAAGACGACGCTGCTCAATATGATGTCCGGCTTCATTCCACCCTCGGAACGTATCGTCACCATCGAGGATGCGGCCGAGTTGCGGTTGCAGCAGCCGCATGTCGTGCGCCTGGAGACACGTCCGCCCAACGTCGAAGGCAAGGGTGAGATTTCCCAGCGCGCACTGGTAAAGAACAGCCTGCGCATGCGCCCCGACCGGGTCATCATAGGCGAGGTGCGCGGGGGCGAAGCACTGGACATGCTGCAGGCCATGAACACCGGCCATGAAGGATCCATGGCCACGGTCCACGCCAATACGCCGAGGGATGCCCTGGGCAGGATCGAGAATATGGTAAGCATGGCCGGACTAAATCTGCCGATCAAGGCGGTGCGCCAGCAGATCACCTCGGCCATCTGGGCGGTGATTCAGGTTTCGCGTCTGACCGACGGTAAACGCAAGTTGACCAGCATCCAGGAGATCACCGGCATGGAAGGCGATATCATCACCATGCAGGAAATCTACTCTTTCGAGCAGACCGGCATGGCGGCAGACGGGACGGTGCAGGGACATTTCCGCGCCACCGGTATCCGCCCCAAATTCGCCGAGCGCCTGCGAATATATGGCATACCGCTGGGGGAAGAGTTGTTCAATCCATCCCGACGGTACGCGTAGAGGAGAAGAGACGGCGATGGATTTTCTCTACTACCTGTTCATCATACTTTGTTTTCTTGCCGTGGTGCTGTTCCTGGAAGGGGCCTACCTGGTCTGGAATGCTTACAGGGGACCGGAGGCGAAACGTATCCAGGAACGCTTGCAGGCGCTTTCCGCCGGATGGAACGGTGCCGAGACAGCGCTACTGAAGCAGCGGTTGCTGAGCAGCTCGCCCGCACTGGAACGCCTCCTGCTGCAGGTGCCGCGCATTCACAGTCTCGATCGGCTGTTGCAGCAATCCGGCATGTCGCTCATGGTGACCCATTTCCTCAGCTACGCTGCCATGGCTGCGATGGGCGGGATGGCGAGCGCGGCATTGCTGGGCCTGCCGTTTATCGTCATGCTGCTTTGTGCCGCGATCGGAGGCGCGCTGCCCTGGTTCTTCGTGCGTAGCGCGAAACGCAAGCGTCTGGAGAAAATCGAACGGCAGTTACCGGAAGCAATTGATTTAATGGGCCGTGCGCTCAAGGCCGGCCATGCTTTTTCCGGTGCGCTGCAGATGGTGTCCACCGATGGACCCGAGCCGGCCGCGGGCGAGTTCCGCCTGACATTCGATGAAATCAATTTTGGCGTCTCAGTGCAGGATGCGCTGATGAATCTTGCCGCTCGTGTCCCCATCACCGATCTGCGCTACTTTGTCATCGCCGTGCTGATCCAGCGCGAGAGCGGCGGCAATCTGGCGGAACTGCTCGATAAAATCAGCGGACTGATCCGCGCCCGTCTCACGTTACTCGGAAAAATTCGCGTGCTTTCAGCCGAGGGACGCCTGTCGGCCTGGATCCTTTCCTGCCTGCCGTTTGCAGCGGCATTAATGATCAATATCGCCAATCCCGGATTCCTGACGGTATTGTGGACGGATCCAATGGGAATAATGATGGTCGGTACGGCGCTGGGGATGATGGTGATGGGGATCTTCGTCATGTCGCGCATCATCAAGATCCGGGTATGAAGCTGCGCCAAGGCTTTAACCAATAATGGGAGCCCAAGTATGACACCGGTTCAAATCGCCTACCTGACGGTGATTTTCATCATCGTGGCGGGAGTCGCTTTCGCGGTGATGCGCGCACTTGCGCCGCGCCCTACCAAAGCCCGCCTGGACCAAGTCGCCGCTGAAGGCGCCTTGCCGCAGGAAAAGGCGGACAGCCGGTGGGAGCAGAGCGTTATCGATCTGGCCGGGCCGCTGGTGAAGCTGGCACTGCCAAGCGAGGGCTGGGAAAACTCCGTTTTGCGTACCCGCTTCATGCACGCAGGTTATCACGCCAGGTCGGTGCCGATGGTTTACTTCGCCGCCAAGACGGCGCTGGCGCTGGTTTTGCCGGGGATTTTCCTGCTCTACGCCGGTGTCGGTCGCCTGGAATTAGGCGCCAATGCCGCCATGGCAGCCTTGCTGGGACTGGCGGCGCTCGGCTATTACCTGCCGAACGTGGTGCTGGCGCGCATGATTGCGCTTCGCCAGCGCGAACTGTTCGAAAGTTTCCCCGACGCCATCGATCTCATGACGGTTTGCATCGAGGCCGGATTGGGGCTGGATGCCGCAATGGTCCGGGTGGGAGAAGAGATGCGGCTGAGGAGCAAAACACTGACCGGCGAGCTTCATCTCGTAGGCCTGGAGCTTCGTGCCGGCAGAACCCGGGAGCAGGCGTTGCGCAACCTTGCCTTGCGAACCGGTGTGGAAGAAATCGAAGCCCTGGTTTCCATGCTGGTACAGGCTGATCGCTTCGGCACCAGCATCGCCGCCTCCTTGCGCGTGCACTCGGATACGCTGCGCACTAC
>JAKDLC010000225.1 GCA_030453055.1 Nitrosospira sp. | reverse complement strand
CGTGCTGAAATCCGTATGCACGGCCATCCGAAAAGGCTTAAGTAAGTGCCATTCGTGTCTGACCCTATATTCCTCTATATTCCTCCTATATTCCTCTATATGACCCTATATTCCTGCATTGGCCGAACGGCAAGTGTGAATGTTCGGCACTATGGAGCCATTTCGTTTTCGGCGTAAAGGCGCCACACCAATGCCGGCGTAAAGGCGCCACCATATTTTCGGCAACCCCTGCCCACTCCTCTCGAGTTCCATTAGTAGCCAGCCTCTTTCTGATGCCGCACGGCCAGGATCACTGCCGTCTCGCCGTCATAGCGGTATAGGGCCACATAGCCGCTGTCCCCAAAGTCGACGATCCACTCTCGATACTCTGGTTCCATATCCTCGGCCGGGCGGCCGATGCCAGGCTGGTGAACAAGCGCCTTTACGCTTTCGCGGATCGCTTTGACGGCCCGTCTGGCGGCATCAGTGTTCTTGTCAACGAGGAAGCGATGCAGGCGCCGCACATCCTGCAGCGCCGGAGGCGACCAGATCAGACGTGACATTCCGGCGGCTCAGCGTCTTGACCTCCTTCAAGCTTAGCCAGCCAGGCATCCGCCTCTTCAGCCGTGGCATGCAATCCGGTGGCCTGGTACGCTTCCCAAGCCTTGATCGCGTCCTGGCGGAAGGCCTCGCGCTTCTCTTCGCGCTCGACATACTGGGTGATTGCTTCGCGCATGAGCCAGTGCGGCGTGCGATGGCGAGCCGTCGCCAGACGCTTCACGCGCTCCTTGATATCCAAGCCAATCTTGATCGCCACTGGGCGAGTGGCAGCAGCCATGGCAGTCTCCGTTTTGGTATCTAAGAGTATTACCTTACCATACCAATGGAGACAAATCCAGTGGACAAATGGCCACGACAAACGACAAATGGGGTCGAAACGACAAATGACCGTAAATGGGGTCGGACACGATAAAAATGGGATAAAAATGAGCAACAAATGCGAGTAAACGGGGTCGCACAGCCTGTCACCGGCAAAGCGCAATCGTGAACAATGCTGCCGCCGCCAGTGCAGTGATTGTCCTTACGTGGTTCCACCTCGTCCAGTCGATGATGTAGTTGCGCCAAGTGCCGACGGCCTCGGGTTCACAGGCATCAACATGCGCCAGCACATTGTTCTTCGGTACGTTGAAGGTCATCGTTACCACGTAATTGCCGATGAGATAGAGCGAGCTTCCCGCCAGGAGGTAGACAGTGCCTGGGGTTTGCCAACGCACGAACGAGTAGACGACGAGGAGCAAACAAATTACGGCAGTACCGAGGAAGACGATCATAAACAATGGATTGAGAACCCCAATGTTGATGGTTTGCATGGCGGTAATGCCGCTTTCCGGACGGAGCTGAGCCAGAGCCTGCATCACGAAGTTCGAAAAGGCAAAGAAGAGTCCAGCCATCAGCCCGCAGCCCAACGCCGCCAGGAACGTCAGGAAAAACAGCAGTTCGTCAAGTGGCGGCATACGCTTGGTCTGGATACCAGCGTAACGAAAGCAACAATATCGTGTCTGACCCCATTTTACGGGATTATGGCAGCGTTCTAACCAATTTTTCCCGATCCCATTGTCGCGTCTTCGCTGCGGTAATAAAGCCGTCAATGTCTTTGACATCAACAACGCCCGCATCTTTTACGATACCGCCTTTTTGCAGAAGCGCCTGACCGCCATCGTCGACGGCGATTGCCTTGAGATGACCGTATGCGTCGCGCACGAAATCGATAGCGGCGGCTTCCTGTGAAAGCGACTTGGCGCCTGCACCAGACAGAACCACAGCCACGGCGTCGAATATGACCGAAGGCGTGCCCGCGAGTTGCCCGTCGGCTTCCAGCTTCGATCCATCGGCAAGCTTCGCCCCCCCTACTTTGGGCGCCACGATCTTCACGCTTGCGCCGGCCCCGGTTGCGGCTTTCTTAACGGCCGAAATGGCGGCACCATCGGAGCCCTCAGCGATCAGAATGCCGATCGCCCGGCCCTCGAGCGTCTCCTTCATTTTGCCGATGGTCTGCAATGAGGCGGAAGTCTCCAGGTTTTGCACCGGCGCGGCCGGGGGCGGCGCATCGGGCAGCTCGTCCAGCGCGAGCCCATCCGCCACGCGTTTGGCAAGGTCCTCGTCGACATGGCGCAAGTGGCCCACCATCGCCTGACGCACGTGCAGATGATCGACCTTGGACAACTCGAAGACCAGTGCCGAGGCCATGTGCGCCTGCTCATATTCCGTCTGGCTGAGGTAGAATTGGCGCGCCTGGCTGTAATGATCGGCGAAGCTCTCGGGACGGATGCGGCCCTTCTCTCCGCTTTCGCTCACGCGGGCGCTACGGAAACCTCGGGGCGTTTCGCGCGGGGAATCGCTGGCCAGCGAGTTCGGTTCATAAGCGACCCGCCCCTTGGGCTGCAACATCTGCATGTGGGCATCGCGCTGGTTATTGGCAAATGGACACTTCGGCGCATTGATCGGGATCTGGTGGAAATTGGGCGAGCCCAGACGCAGAAGCTGCGTATCGAGATACGAAAACGATCGGCCCTGCAGCAACGGATCGTTCGAAAAATCGATTCCCGGTACCAGGTTGGCGGGGCAGAAAGCCACCTGCTCGGTTTCGGCGAAGAAATTATCCGGCCAGCGGTCCAGCACCATCCGGCCGATTATCTGTAGCGGCACCATCTCTTCCGGAATCAGCTTGGTCGGGTCCAGATGATCGAACGGAAATTTGTTCGCCTCCTCCTCGGTGAATAACTGGACCGAGAGTTCCCACTCGGGAAATTTACCCGCCTCGATTGACTCGAACATCTCGCGCCGGTGAAAATCGTTATCGGCGCCCGCAATTTTGACCGCCTCGTCCCAGAGGGTATTTTGCAGACCCAGTTTCGGGCGCCAGTGAAATTTAACGAAGATGGCGTCACCCGCGTCGTTGAGCAAGCGGAAACTGTGGACGCCAAAGCCCTCGATCATGCGCAGCGAACGCGGTATCCCGCGATCCGACATGAGCCACATGATCGCGTGCATGGCTTCCGGCGTGAATGAAATGTAATCCCAGAACGTATCATGCGCCCCGGCTGCTTGGGGAAATCCCCGATCCGGCTCCATCTTTAGCGCATGGACAAGGTCGGGGAATTTCATGGCGTCCTGGATGAAGAAAACAGGTATGTTAATGCCGACTACATCCAGATTACCCTCTTTGGTGTAAAACTTGACTGCCATTCCACGCACGTCGCGCGGAGTATCCACCGAACCCGCGCCACCGGCAACGGTCGAAAAACGCGTAAACACGGGCGTTTTTTCCCCCACCTCCGTCAGGACCTTGGCGGTGGTATATTGCGCCAGCGAGCGGGTCAGCTCGAAGAATCCATGAACCGCCGTACCGCGCGCATGCACGATACGCTCCGGGATACGCTCCTGATCGAAATGGGTGATTTTTTCACGAAGGATGAAATCCTCAAGCAGCGTCGGGCCGCGCGGATGGCTTTTGAGCGAGTTCTGATTATCGGAAATCGGAACGCCCTGGTTGGTGGTGAGCACGGGATGATCGCCGCCGGCTACCTGATGAATTTCTCCGCCATTTCCGATTTCTACGCTTTCTTTGCCGGAGGGTGCCGTGGTTTCATTTTCCGGCGAATTTTTTCGTGAATTGCCTGCTGTTTTCTTTTGTTCCATGGTAGTAAGTCTCCTTGTTACTGGTTAATCGTGGTCACAGCCTCTCAGCCGGTGCGCATGCCTTGGGGAGGAGCAGCCAAAGCCTCTCAGGCCAATGCCTCATCACGTCTATGGCGCATCACCTGCGATGCAAGCCGGCTTGCTTCGGGATGGGTTGCACAACAAGTCAAAGAAGTAACGAAATAAGCGAAATTCAAGTGGCGAACGAAGTTTTTGCAGTCACTCGCTTAACCGATCTGATAAATGCACAAAAACCGGAGAATCGGCTGCGGATTTCGAATAATGATCCGTTATACCGGCCGATTCTGTACGTTAGCGTACACACACGATCCCGAGACCGGGTCGCCCCCCGCGCATGCAGCGCGCACTGGTTACCTACGATCTCGATGCGAACGACTTTGAACTCTGGGACACCATGGACAAAGCTTCCGATGCCGTGGCAAAGGTTTTCACCAGGGACAAATGGGGTCAGACACGATAAAAATGGGATAAAAACGAGCAACAAATGCGAGTAAACGGGGTCGCACAGCCTGCCACCGGCAAAGCGCAATCGTGAACAATGCTGCCGCCGCCAGTGCAGTGATTGTCC
>JAKDLC010000224.1 GCA_030453055.1 Nitrosospira sp. | reverse complement strand
GAAAAAGCAAAACGGATAGGAAAAATGGTTTCTTCTACGTTGTGTACTTTACCGCACAGCATGAGCTGCAACATTCATCCATCTCACAGGAGAAATCCGCCTTATTGTTGAAAGGCGGTTCGGAATCTATAGCACATTAATCAATTAGATCAAGGGCACAGTTCTGGTTTGTCTTTTTTTGCAACAGACAACCGCGCGACATCCTCTCGCACCGGGTAGTCTTCCTGCCTTAGTCGCTTGAGCAGGCCCCCTGATGGAATGGACTGATGGAATGGACAGTTGTAATTCTTTCAAATTTGCGCGATATTCGTATCGCATCTAAACGGAGGAGCGCTATGGCTATCTCGATTCGGTTACCCGCTGATGTAGAAACCCGGTTGAAAAACTTGGCTGCCCTGACCGGGCGAAGCAAGACCTACTATGTCACCCAAGCCATCTGTGAGCATTTGGATGACCTGGAGGATTTATATTTGGCCGAGCGCGAGCTTGAAGCAATCCGTTCCGGTAGATCCACTACGATGCCCCTTGCCGACGTAATGAAACGCTATGGCATGGAGAATTAACCTTTCCGCGCTGGCACAGAAGAACCTCGACCAGCTGGATCCCCAAGCAGCGCGCCGCATATTGAATTTCTTGAATGAACGAGTTGCCTCTCTGGCTGATATCCGCGCAGCATTGGAGAATCCCTCAAGGGTTCACGTTTGGGCGAATTCTGGAAGTACAGGGTTGGCGATTACCGGGTAATCGCCAACCCTGAGGACAACGCGCTTTGCATCCTTGTGATAAAAATAGGCAATCGCCGTGAGGTGTATCGTTAAGCGGTTTGGGCGCAGCGCGCAGCAAAACGCTAATCAGCCTGTTTCCTCAGGAACGCCGGAATATCCAGTACATCCACGCCCGACTGTTTCATGGCTTCCACCGCCGCATCGCGCCTTCTGTTCGTACGGATTGCGGCGGGCGCATCCAGGTCCTTCCAATTCACCGCGTCCGCCAATATGGCGTTGTCCGTCCCGGTGCGTGTGTGGATGACACTCAGCGGCTTGGGCTGCATGCGGTTGCCAACCTCGCCGAGCCCCGTCGCCACAATGGTTACCCGCAGGTTGTCCTGCATATCCTCATCGATCACGGTGCCGACTATCACCGTGGCGTCTTCGGCTGTGAAGTCCTTGATGGTGCTCATCACTTCGTGCACTTCCCGCATCTTCATTGCCGAACTGGCGGTAATATTTACCAATATCCCCCGCGCACCGGAAAGATTCACGTCTTCCAGCAGAGGGCTTGCCACCGCCTGCTCCGCGGCCGCGCGCGCGCGGTCTATACCGGAAGCAAATGCGGAACCCATCATCGCCATTCCCATTTCCGACATTACGGTTTTCACATCCGCGAAATCCACATTGACCAGGCCCGGGCAGTTGATGACTTCCGCGATTCCCGCTACCGCGCCATATAACACGTTGTTGGCGGCCTTGAATGCGTCCAGCATGCTGACATCTTCGCCCAGCACTATCATCAGCTTATCATTGGGGATCACAATCAATGAATCGACATACTGTGACAGCGCCTCCATTCCGGCCTGCGCGGCTTTAAGGCGCCTTCCCTCGAACGAAAACGGCTTGGTAACCACCGCAACGGTAAGAATGCCCATTTCTCTCGCTACCTGCGCCACCACCGGCGCGGCGCCCGTCCCGGTACCGCCGCCCATCCCGGCAGTGACAAACAACATGTCCGCCCCTTCAATCAATTCGGCGATGCGGTCACGGTCTTCGAGCGCCGCATCGCGTCCGATTTCAGGATTGGCGCCCGCACCCAGTCCCTTGGTGATTGCGGAACCCAGTTGCAACAGCGTGCGCGCCTGGTTACGCTTCAGCGCCTGAGCATCGGTATTGGCGCAAATGAACTCGACGCCCTGAACCCCGTTCTGGATCATGTGGTCCACCGCGTTCCCGCCGCAACCGCCGATGCCAATGACTTTGATAACGGCTTCCTGTGTTTGTGTATCCATGATTTCGAACATCATGTTTCTCCTTTATGAATTAAACCAAATAATCACGCTTTCGACTCCGCCCCGCCTTACCGAGGTGCTCAAAAATTGACCTGAAACCAACTCCGCATCCTTTCAAGAATCCGCTTGAATGAATTACCCTGCAGCCTGGTATGCTGGTGCCGTTGAAGCTGCTCCATGCCGGCCATAATCAACCCAACGCCTGTGGAGCATCGCGGCGTGAGCACCACTTCGGCCAGACCACCGCGATAGTGCGGCAAGCCCAGCCGTACAGGCATGTGGAATATCTCCTCGCCGAGTTCCACCATGCCCTGCAGGGAACTGCTGCCGCCGGTGATGACGACCCCCGACGAAAGCAATTCCTCGAAACCGCTGCGGCGCAGTTCAGCCTGCACCAGCAGATAGAGTTCCTCCACGCGCGGTTCGATGACTTCCGCCAGTGTCTGCCTGGAAAGCTGGCGTGCGCCGCGATCGCCCACACCCGCCACTTCCACCATTCCGTGCGGGTCGGCCATGACGCGCAGCGCGCAACCGTAGCGACATTTGATGTCTTCGGCATCCTTGGTGGGGGTACGCAGCGCCATTGCAATGTCATTGGTGATCTGGTCGCCGGCAATCGGGATCACCGCGGTGTGGCGAATTGCGCCGTGCGTGAACACCGCAATGTCCGTGGTACCGCCGCCGATATCAACCAGGCACACGCCCAGGTCTTTTTCATCTTCCGACAGCACGGCCATTGCCGAGGCCAGCGGTTGCAGCACCAGATCGCGTACTTCCAGCCCACAGCGGCGCACACACTTCATGATATTCTGCGCCGCGGAGACTGCGCCGGTAACGATGTGCACCTTCACCTCGAGCCGCACGCCACTCATGCCCACAGGCTCGCGCACATCTTCCTGGCCGTCGATGATGAATTCCTGATTGAGGACATGGAGAACCTGCTGGTCGTTGAGAATATTCACCGCCTTGGCGGTTTCCATCACGCGCTCCACATCCAGCCGCGATACCTCCTTGTCCCTGATCGCCACCATGCCGTGCGAATTGAAACTTTTGATATGGCTGCCGGCAATGCCGGTATAAACCTCGCGTATTTTGCAATCGGCCATTAGCTCCGCTTCTTCCAGCGCTCGCTGGATCGCGTTTACCGTCGTCTCGATGTTGACCACCACGCCTTTCTTCAGGCCACGTGACGGATGGCTGCCCATGCCGATGACTTCGAATCCGCCTTCAGGCTTCGCTTCGGCGACAATGGCGACAATCTTCGATGTACCGATATCGAGGCCGACGATCAGGTTCTTGTTTTCATTGATTCTATTCATCTAATTACGAAATCCTTACTGTCGCGCTGCTTCCTTCAGGGGTTCTTGCCATATCACTGCGGTTACCGCACGGCGAATCCACTGGGATACCGTAAATCCACGTAACTCAATTGCTGATTCAATGGTGCAATGCCGCGATCATGCGCCAGCACATAGCGCTCCAGTCGCGCTTTCATCTGTTCGCGTCCAAGTTCCAGCATGGTTCCATTGTCGAGCTGAACCTGCCAGGCACGCCGGGGTGAAAGGTTGATCCGCTGGATGTTCTGCCGTAATGGCCGCAGCAATTTACTAAAAACGGCATACTGCCGCACCATATCGCGCGCGCTTTCCTCCGGCCCTTGGAACACCGGCAATTTCTCGCCGGACGCGGCATTGAATATTTCGCCATGGGTGTTCACCAAGGCGGTGCTGCCCCAGCGTGCCAGCGCCACATGTTCCTCGAGCTTCACTTCCAGGCGCGGCGGCCACTGCCGCCGCGCGGTTGCACCGCGCACCCACGGCAACTTCCTGAATGCGTTACACACCGCATCCAGGTCGACGGCAAAAAAATTTCCCATGAATTCACTGCGAACCGCGTCGTTGATCTGCTCACGTGTCACATGCTTCAGTTCGCCGCCGATGCCGCCGATACCGTTGATGCCGCTGACCCTTACCTCCTTCAACGGAAACACCGGTAAATGCGCTGCCCACTGGCTCGCGGTGTAAATGGCCGCCAGCGCAACCAGCACGAATAGCGAATTGGCGAGCAGATCCAGGGCGTGATGGTTATCCCACATGGGCCAACTCCAGTATCCGCAGCACTAAATCTTCGAACGATAACCCCGCCGCTCTTGCCGCCATCGGTACGAGGCTGTGGTCGGTCATGCCAGGCGAGGTATTAGTCTCAAGAAAGTAGGGGTTGCCCGATTTATCCAGCATCACATCCACTCTTCCCCATCCCTCGCACCCTAAAATC
>JAKDLC010000223.1 GCA_030453055.1 Nitrosospira sp. | reverse complement strand
GTCCGAAGGTCTTCCATGGCACGTACTCCATCACTTGCGCAAACAACGTCTTGCCCATATTCATGCGTCACCCCAGGTCGTCTAAACCTGAGATCATCGCAAATGTTAAATCTAAAATTCAAATCGTGGACACCCATGAATCCCTCAAAATACCCGTCGTTATTGGCTTGGCAGCATTTTCACTTTGTATAAACCGGACACTACTGATGTTGATTCATGGTTAAACGTACTGGAGGACAATGCTGCAAAATCAAATAGCATTCGTGACCGGCGCCAGCCGAGGTATCGGGCAGGCCGTTGCGGTCGAACTTGGCAGGCAAGGCGCAACCGTGATCGGTACCGCCACCACTGACGATGGTGCTCAAATCATTGGTCGTTGCCTGACAGGGGCCGGGATTAAAGGCGCCGGCATGACATTGAATGTGAATAACGCCGCTCAGATTGAAAGCGTTCTAAAAGCCGTACATGAGCAATTCGGCGATATCGCGATATTAGTGAACAATGCCGGCATCACCCGCGACAACTTGCTCCTTCGGATGAAAGATGAGGAATGGGACGAAATCCTGGAAACTGATCTCAAATCGGTTTTTCGCTTGAGCCGAGCGGTGCTGCGAGCCATGATGAAAGCTCGTTACGGACGCATTATCAATATTTCCTCCGTAGTGGGGGCGACCGGTAATTTGGGGCAGAGCAATTATGCTGCAGCCAAAGCAGGGATATTCGGCTTCAGCAAATCCTTGGCGCGTGAAGTGGGCAATCGCAACATCACCGTGAACTGCATTGCGCCAGGTTTCGTAGAGACCGACATGACCCGCGCGCTTAACGAGAAACAACGGCAGAGCCTGCTGCAGCAAGTGCCGCTGGGCAGATTGGGGCGCCCGGAAGACGTGGCTTCGTCGGTCGCGTTTATTGCCTCGCCAGGTGCGGGGTATATTACCGGAGCCACGCTTCATGTGAATGGTGGAATGTACATGGACTAAGCCAAAAATTGTTCCGCTGCATGTCTAACTATTCATAAAATACCGTTTCATCGGGGACTGTTAAATCATGAATTGGCATGGGAAACGCTTCGCCTCAGTCATGCTTTCCATCTTTGATAGGGTTCTGATTTTATTAATACCGAAAACTTGCTAGAATGGCGGCGTTTTTCTTATTGGAGAAGAGGGTACCTAGATGGAAAATGTAGAGCAGCGTATAAAAAAGATTGTGGCCGAGCAGCTGGGGGTGAATGAGGCTGATGTCAAGAACGAATCTTCTTTTGTGGATGATCTGGGTGCGGATTCGCTCGATACCGTGGAGCTGGTCATGGCGCTCGAGGAAGAATTCAAATGCGAAATTCCCGACGAACAGGCGGAGAAAATAAACACTGTTCAACAGGCCATTGATTACATCAATTCGCACACCGACTGATTATTTCCCGCATTAAGCATATACATATCCATACCGGAGTGAACCTTGTCCAAGCGTAGGGTAGTCATTACCGGCCTGGGCATTATTTCGCCGGTCGGTAACACGGTTCCGGAGGCATGGGCCAACGTCCTTGCAGGAAAATCCGGGATCACCCCAATTAGCCGTTTCGATGCTTCCGCATTTGCTTCCCGGATAGCCGGGGAGGTCAAGGATTTCGATGTTACGCACTATCTTCCCGCCAAAGACGCGCGGCGGATGGATGTTTTCATTCATTATGGCATGGTCGCAGCGATCCAGGCGGTTAAGGATGCGGATATTGGAGATATGGCCAATACCCGTGTTGACGCCGAGCGCGTCGGCGTCAACATCGGTTCCGGAATCGGTGGTTTATCGATAATCGAGGCTACCGATAACGCCTATCATGCCGGTGGTCCGCGCAAGATCTCACCATTTTTTATTCCCAGCACCATCATTAACATGATCGCAGGTAATCTCTCCATCATGTTCGGCTTCAAGGGGCCGAATCTCGCCATTGTCACTGCCTGCACCACCGCAACCCATTGCATCGGCGACTCGGCTCGGCTGATTGAATATGGTGATGTGGATGTGATGGTTGCGGGCGGCGCGGAGTCATGCGTAACCCCGCTCGCTATCGGCGGGTTTGCCGCAGCGCGGGCGCTATCGACGCGCAACGACGATCCCGCTACGGCCAGTCGACCGTGGGACAAGGGTCGGGATGGCTTCGTTCTGGGCGAAGGTGCGGGGGTTGTGGTGCTGGAAGAAATGGAACATGCAAAGCGCCGTGGGGCGAAGATTTATGCCGAATTGGCCGGTTTCGGCATGAGCGCCGACGCCTACCATATGACCGCCCCCTGCGAGGATGGAGAGGGCGCGGCGCGCTGCATGGCCCATGCGCTTAGAAACGCGGGGATGAATGCCGCCGAGGTGGATTATATCAACGCCCACGGCACCTCCACTCCGCTGGGCGATATCGCGGAAACCGTTGCGGTAAAGCGCTGTTTTGGCGAGCACGCGAAAAAGCTTGTGGTGAACTCCACAAAATCCATGACGGGACATTTGCTCGGCGCCGCCGGCGGGGTGGAAGCAATATTCTCCACGTTGGCGGTGCATCATCAGATCGCACCCCCCACCATCAACATTTTCGATCAGGATCCGCAATGCGATCTCGATTACGTTCCGAATACGGCGCGAGAAATGAAAATTGACGTGGCGATGTCAAATTCATTTGGTTTTGGCGGTACCAACGGCACGCTGATTTTCCGTAAAACCTGATTTTTCGTTATAGCGCATGCGCACGCTAAAACGCTTGATCTTTCTTGTTCTGGTTGGAGTTTGTTTGTTTGTTGGATGGCTTGCCTATCAGGTAAACACTCCCGTCCGGCTTCCTGCTGTGCCCTACGAATTTTCCATCAAACCGGGCAGCAGTTTGAAAAGTGTCGCAAAACAGCTGACCGACGCGGGAGTCTTGTCCGACGCTTGGTCATTTGTCCTGCTGTCTAGAGTAATGGGGCTTGCGTCGTCGCTCAAGGCGGGAGATTATGAGATCGCCACGGATACGTCACCGCTACAGCTGTTGGAGCGCATCACCCGAGGCGACATCAATCAAAGCGAGATCAGATTCATAGAGGGGTGGACTTTCTCGCAGCTTAGGCAAGCGCTGGACGAGCACCCGGCCGTCCGGCACGACACCCGGAACCTGAGCGGCAAGGAAATTCTGCAATTGATCGGCGCAAGCGAAACCGCGGCGGAAGGATTATTTTTTCCCGACACGTATTTTTTCGCACGAGGCAGCAGCGATATCGCGATATTGAAACGCGCCTATCGCGCGATGCAGAATCATCTCAGTAACGCCTGGGCTGAACGCGCTGTAAATCTGCCGCTGACCGATCCCTACCAAGCGTTGATCCTGGCCTCGATCGTTGAAAAGGAAACCGGCAGGGAAAGCGACCGCTCCATGGTGGCTGGCGTATTCGTGAACCGGTTGCGATCGAGCATGTTGTTGCAAACCGATCCTACCGTTATCTATGGTTTGGGCGAAAGATTTGACGGCAACCTGCGTAAGAAAGATCTATTGACTGATCAGGAATATAACACATACACGCGCCGAGGTCTTCCGCCGACTCCCATTGCCATGCCGGGGTTGGCCTCGATTCAGGCGGCGCTGAATCCCGCTAAAACCGATGCGCTGTATTTTGTCTCAAAAGGGAATGGAGAATCGCACTTTTCCAATAATCTGGCGGATCATAATCGGGCGGTATCGAAGTATCAGAAACGATTAACGCAGTGAAGATTTATCCAGAGTCAAGTTCAGTCGGCTTGAGGTGCGACGGCCCGACTTGTCTACGCATTACTGGGGCTTTGAAGTAAAATTGACATTAGCGCCTTCAAAAGTAAAATAACGGGTTATTCCAATAAAAATGGCCCCGGTTGCCTGGCCTGTATATCAAAATCCTTCTTCCCCCCGCAAGGCGTCTACCTCCGCAATTTCAATAATTACAATCATAAAGGAACCAATGAGCCACACCTTATATGAAGCTTCCGTTCTACGTGTGCAGCGCTGCGAATTAGCGGTTCCGGGTTCGAATCCGGGCATGTTTGAGAAGGCATTGACAAGCGGCGCGGATTTCATTTTTCTCGATCTTGAAGATGCGGTTGCTCCCGATGATAAATTGAACGCGCGTAAAAACGTTATCGAAGCGCTCAACGACCTGGATTGGAAAGGGCATGGCGTAACGATTTCGGTACGCATAAATGGTTTGGATACGCAATTCATGGTTCGCGATGTAGTTGATCTGATCGAGCAGGCGGGCCACAAGTTGGATACCATTCTTATTCCGAAATTAGGCATTTAT